>RFJF01000680.1 GCA_003695455.1 Chloroflexota bacterium | reverse complement strand
GTTGTCAACCCCCTGAATTCATAAAGTGCCGGATTTGTTTCTTTTCTTTTGAATTAGCCTGGCCTTTTCAGGCTTATGGATACCTTCGTCATTCGCCATTCGCCGAATCGCTGAATCGCTTATTTTATACGAGGAGCCTGTTTTTATCCTTTATCCCTTCACCTTTACCCTTATTTTATACGAGGAGCCACCCATGCAGCCAACCGATGTGTTAACCCGCAGCCCCCACGCCGCCCACCAGACGCTGGGCGAAGAGGCGGTGCTGATTAACGTGAACAGCGGCGACACCTACTCGCTCAACGATACCGGCACCATGTTTTGGGAACTGCTCGACGGGCGGCGCACCGTGGCCGATTGCGCCCGCGCCATTGCCGCCGAATACGATGTGACAGCCGACGTGGTTGAGGCTGATTTGCTGGAACTGGCTGCGGAATTTGCCGCCGAGGGGCTGGCGATTGTTGCGTAAATTGGGCCGCGCGGCGCGGCACAGCGCCGTGCTGGCGCAGGCAGCGCTCTCCCGGCGCAGGCGCAAGCTGGTGCGGCAAATGGTCACTTTCAGCCGCAGCCTGCCGGCCCGGTTTGACCAACCCCTGCCGCAAATGATGGCCCAACTGACGCCCGCCGCCCCACTCGCCGGCGCGCTGCCACCGAACACGGTTCGCCGGTTGGCCGATGCGGTGGCGGCGTGGCATCTGCGCTCGCCGCTGGGGATTTGCCTGCGCCGTTCGCTGTTGCGCTACCATTTTTTGCGACAGGCCGGCCTGCCCGTGCAAATTGTGTTCGGGGCGCGGCTCAAACCCGGCGCCGAAGGCGGCGGCGTCGGCGGGCACGCGTGGCTCACCCTGCACGGCCACCCCTACCACGAAGACCCCGCCGACATGCGCGGTTTTGCCGAAATGTTTGTTTACCCGCCCGCCCCGGCGTCAAACAAACCTCATCATTTGTAATAAACCAAACTAAAACATTTTAATCACGAATGGCGCGAATAAACGAATTTTTCTAATTTTTATTTGTGATATTCGTCCATTAGTGGTATTCGTGATTTGTTTTTATTCAACTTTGCAAGTCCTATTTAAATCAACATGTGCGGTATTTCCGGAATTTTATCGCTGACCGGCGCGCCGGTAACCGCCGCCGAAATTCAGGCCCAAACTAACGCAATAATTCACCGTGGGCCGGATCAGGGCGGCGTGTTTGTCTCGCCGGGGCACACGTGCGGGCTGGGAATCCGCCGCCTGAGCATCATTGACGTGGCCGGCGGACAGCAGCCACTGAGCAACGAAGACCAATCCATCCACCTGGTGTACAACGGCGAAACGTACAACCACCTCGACTTGCGGCGTGAGCTGAAAGCCGCCGGCCACCGCCCCGCCACCCGCAGCGACGCCGAAGCCGTGCTGCACGGCTACGAACAGTGGGGCGCGGCAGGTGTTCTGCGCCGTTTGCGGGGCATGGTCGCCTTTGCCCTGTGGGATGAACCCCGCCGGCAGCTTGTGCTGGCCCGCGACCGCTTTGGCATCAAGCCCCTCTACACTGCCCAACACGCCGGGCGGCTCTACTTTGCCTCTGAAATCAAGGCGATATTGGCCGACCCCGCCATTCCCCGGCGGCTGAATTTGCCCGTTCTGCAGGCCGCGCTGACCGTGGGTTTTGTCCCCGGCCCGGCCACAATTTTTGAAGGGATTTCCAAACTGCCACCTGCCCATTTTCTACTGGCGGCTAACGACCACATTCAAATTCAGCGTTACTGGACGCCGGACTTTCACCCGGCGCCGCCCCGCCCGGCAGCCGAAATCACGGCGGAATTTCTGGCCCTGTTGCGTGAATCGGTGCGGTTGCGGCTGATGAGCGAGGTACCGCTGGGCGCGCTCCTCTCCGGCGGACTGGATTCCGGCGCGCTGGCGGCGCTGGCGCAGGCCGAAAGCGGCCGCCCCCTGCAAACGGTCTCCATCGGCTTTGAGCAAGCCGGGGCCAACGAAGCCGGTCTTGCCGCCGAACTGGCTGGACGGCTGGAAACCCGCCACCACCCCGTCACCTTCAGTTTTGGCGATTTTGGCGATTACCCGGCGGTGATGCGCCATCTGGAATCGCCGCAGTGTTCTGCCACGGCGGTGCCAATTGGACGGCTGTACCGCGCCTGCCGTGCAGCCGGGCTGACGGTGGCGCTCACCGGCGAAGGCGCGGACGAACTGCTGGGCGGCTACCACTGGCATCGCGGCGATGCGCTGGCCCGGCGGCTGCTGGGCCACCCCCCGGTTCTGCGCCGCCTGCTGGCCCGCTCGCCCCTGCCGATGTCGGCGGCGGCCCGGCGGGTGCTGCAACGCGGGCACCGAAACCCGGCCCTGCGCTACCGCGACTGGCTGGACGTGGCGGACGAATCGCTGCGGCGGAATCTGTTTTCCGCCGGGGTCAGCGCCGCCCTGCCCGGCGAGAATCCACTGCTGGCGGCGTGGGCCGGTGTGCTGGCCGGGCTGGACCACCTGCCGCCGCTGCAACAGATGCTGGCGCTTGAAACGCAAACGCGAATGGTCGATTTTATTAATTTTGAGGTAGACAAAATGAGCATGGCCCACTCGGTAGAGGCGCGGGTTCCGTTTCTGGACCACAAACTGTGGGAGTTTGCCGCTGGATTACCGGCAAAGTTCAAACTGCGGGGCCGCACCGAGAAATATCTGCTGCGGCAGGCCATGCGCGGTATTCTGCCGGAAGCCACCCGCACGCGGCGCAAAAAGGGGCTGGCTTCGCCGTACCGGGCATGGCTGCGCGCCGAACGCCTGCCGGATTGGGCAGAAACGGCACTTTCTGCGGGCGAACTGCGGCGGGCGGGGTTGTTCAACCCGGCGGCGGTGGCGCAACTGCGACGGGCGCACCGGGCCGGGCAGCCCGGACTCGGCGCGTTGTTAATGGGGGTGCTCAGCACGCAAGTGTGGCTGGATGTGTTTGGCGTGTAGCAGCGTGGCAAAATCAGGATTAATTTTGCGGCTCGATGGCGGGCGTAATCAAAATAATGGAACCGGCGCTGCCCTGCCGGCCGCTTTCGTCGGTCACTTGCAGCGTGATTTGATAGTTGCCGGGGTTGGTATAAGTGTGAGACAGAATCGGCCCTTCGCCGGTGACGCCATCGCCAAAATCCCAGCGATAGCTCACAATCGGGCCGCCGTTGCCGGGCGACGATTCGCTGCCGTCAAAGGTGACCACCGCACTCACCTCGGCTTCCGGTGGGTTGAGAATGACCGCGCTGGGCGGCCGCGGCGCTTCGGGGGGCGGGGTGCTTGTGGGCGAATCAGACGGGTCAATGATGATTTGGTGGGTGGCGGTGCTGCTCAACTCTTTATCATCGGTGATGACCAGTTCAACCTGATAGGTGCCGGGCTCGGTGTAAACGTGGGCCACATCCACGCC
>RFJF01000064.1 GCA_003695455.1 Chloroflexota bacterium | reverse complement strand
GTCCCAACCGCCGGACCCACACCGAGGGGCGGAGGCCCGTCCTGGTCCCCCGCCCAACACGGCTCGAACCGTGTGCGGCTCGTCCCCGCACGTGTCGACGGACAAGACGAGAGCGCACCCGCCCAGGATGCGCTCTCTCCACAACCTACGGCCAAGGTACGGTGTAGTCCTGGGCATCAGGCGGGAAGCTCTTCAGCCACTTGGAGCTGTCGTAGCGTACAGGGCCGAATATGATGGCCAGGTTCGCTATTATTATGCCCTCCGGCGTATTGCCCGTATCCTCGGCTCTTTTCTTTATGATGTTGAATATCGGATCCGGAATGTTTACGGTCACTTCAGCCATTGCTTGAAACCTCCAAGTAAGTTGTACTTGATCTTAGTCCTTGCCATAGAACGGAGATGCGGCTCCGCTCAGTCGTCCTCCTTGATCCCCCGCTCTTTCCTGTACTGGTCGAGCACTTCCCTCTTGACGGTGGGATGCACCTGGAATTCAACCGTCGTTCCGGGCCGAACGGTCTTCTTGACCTCTTCCTCGGGCAGGGGCTCAAGCCTGGTGTCGACCACCTTGTCCGTGGCGCTCTCGAGCTGCGACGGTGCGAGCTTCCAGTCGGTGAGCCACTCGTCGCCGAGGCCCATCCTCTTGGTGAGGGTGTTGAGCTCCTCCAGCCTGCCGGGCAGCGGGGCCAGGTGCAGGCTGGCGCGGCGCGCGGTGCGGGTGCGGCGCGGGTCAATCACAATCACCTCGGCGCCGCTGCGGCGGGCTTTTTCAAGATGGGGCAAAAAATGCGGCCCGGAACTGGCGGCGTTGTTGCCCCACAAAATCACCAGTTTGCTCTGTTCTACATCGGCGTAGGGCGGGCTGTGGCGCACGCCAAAGGTGATTTCCACGGCGTATTCGGCGGCGGCCCCGCAAATCGAGCGTTCCAGTTGGCTGGCGCCCAGCCGGTTCCAGAAGCGGCTGCTGGCTACCGACATCTGCACCAGCCCCAGCGTGCCGCTGTAACTGTAGGGCAAAATCGCTTCTGCGCCGTACTGTTGGATGATCTCTTGCCAGCGTTCTGTAATTTCTGCCAGCGCTTCATCCCAACTGATCGGCGTGAATTGGCCGCTGCCTTTGGGGCCGGTCCGCCGCAGAGGGGTGGTCAATCGCTCCGGGTGGTACACGTGGTTCAGGTAGGGGCGAACTTTGGCGCACAGCCAGCCCCCGGTCACGGGGTGGTCCGGCGTGCCGGAAATGCTGACGGCCCGGCCATTTTTTACGGTGGTTACAATGCCGCACGTGTCCGGGCAATCGTGCGGGCACGCGCCAAAAATGTTGGTTGTCATTTATCCCCCCGCCATTGAGTTTGTGGAGTTTATTGAGTTAGTAGAGTGTGTGGAGTTGCTGATTCGCTGATTCGCTCATTCGCAGATTCGTTCAATTTCGCAAACTGTGGATGGGCGCGGGGATTTTTCCGCCGAACCCGACAAAGCGGCTGGATTTGCCGATGTTGCGCACCGGCAGAATGGCGCTTTCGCCAAACAGGCCGCCAAACGAGACAAACTCGCCGGCGTCTTTGCCCGGCACGGGAATCAGCCGCACGGCCGTGGTTTTGCTGTTGATCATCCCGATTGCCATTTCATCGGCGATAATAGCCGCCAGCGTGGGTACATCCACATTGCCGGGCACGGCCACCATGTCCAGCCCCACCGAGCAGACACTGGTCATCGCCTCCAGTTTTTCCAGCGTCAGACTGCCGTTGGCCACGGCTTCGGCCAGTTCCGCGTCCTCGCAGACGGGAATGAACGCGCCGCTCAGCCCGCCCACGCTCTGGCTGGCAAACGAGCCGCCCTTTTTCACGGCATCGTTGAGCATGGCCACAATGGCCGTGGAACCGGGCGCGCCGATGTCGTCCACCCCCAGAATTTTGAGAATTTCGCCCACGCTGTCGCCCACGCGCGGGGTGGGGGCCAGCGATAAATCCACAATGCCAAAGGGGATGTCCAGCGCCTGCGCCACCTGCTTGCCAATCAGCTCGCCGCAGCGCGTGACGCGGTAGGCAGTGCGTTTGATTTCATCGGCCAGATGGTGCAGCCCCAGATTCTCCGCCGATTCCTGTGCCAGTTTGCGTTCCAGCGCGCGGGCAATCACCCCCGGCCCGCTGACCCCCACATTGATGACGGCTTCGGGCTGG
>RFJF01000679.1 GCA_003695455.1 Chloroflexota bacterium | reverse complement strand
GTTCCGTCGCGGGCGGCGCGGCTGACGGCCGGGTCGTGCCGCATGCGCCAGCCCAGGTGCAAGGCTGAACTGTACGTACCGGGAAAGTAGCCCAGCCGGCGGCGGCGCTCGGCGGCGTGCGGCCACTGCTCCAGTTCGGCCAGCATGGGGGCGGTGCGCAAATCTTGCCAGGAAATGGCGTTGGCCAGCGGGCGGCCGGTGCGGGCGTCCCACACAAAATCGGTGTTGCGCTGGCAAGAGATGCCGCAGGCCAGAATATCGGCGGGGCGGCAACCGGCGGCAGCCAGCGCCTGAGTGATGGCCTGGGCTACGCCGCCGGACAGGTCGTAGGGGTCTTGTTCGACCCAGCCGGGTTGGGGGTGCAGGCGAGCCAGCGGGCGGTAACCGTACCCGAGAATTTCGCCGTTGGGGGTCATGATGGCGGCCCGGCTGCCGCTGGAGCCTTGATCGATTCCTAACAGTAATTTTGGGGGCATTTGAAGTGTCTCTGAAAATACGGTGGACGGTAGGCAGCGAATATGCGAATGACGAATGACGAGCGACAAATGACTATTTTGGCAGCAACTCCGCCAACTGCCGCACCACGTACGTTGGCTCCACCGTCGATTCGGCCAGCATTTGCCCGGTGGTGGCGCCGGTGAGCGTGAGCGCGGCAGACATGCCGGCGTTCAGCCCCATCAGCACATCGGTTTCCAACCGGTCGCCGGTCATCAGACAGCGTTGCGCGGGCAGGCCCAGCAGGTTCAGCACGGCCTCGGCCATGTGGCGACTGGGTTTGCCCACAATCGCCTCGATTTTGGTGTTGGTGCAGGCTTCTACGGCGGCGATGATGGCCGCGGCGTCGGGCTGGCCGCCGCCGGGAACGGGGCAGTAGCGGTCGCCGTTGGTGGCAAAAAAACGCGCGCCGGCCCGGATGGCGTCAAAGGCAATTTGCAGTTTTTGGTAGACAAAAGTGCGGTCAAAACTGGCGATGACCACATCAATTTTAGCCGGGTCGTCGGTCAGTTCAAAACCGGCTTCCAGCAGTTCGGTTTTGAGCGGCGCTTCGCCGATGACAAACAGGCGGGCGCCGGGCAGATTGCGCTGCAAAAAGTTGACCATCACCACCGATGAGTTGATGACGTCTTCGGCGGGGGTGGGCAACCCAAGTTTTGTCAGTTTGGCGGCCTGGTCGGCGCGGAAGTGCGTGGGGTTGTTCGACAGAAAGACGGTGCGTTTGCCAAGCTGCCGCATTCGGGTGATGGTGTCTGCGGCGGTGGGCAGCAGATGGTCGCCCAGGTAGACCGTGCCGTCGAGGTCAAAAATGTAGGCATCGTAGAGTTGGGTCGGTGTTGTCATCTTTCCGGTGTTCTTTCCAAAATCTGGTCGATTTCTGCCAGTTGGTTGGGTGTCAGCGGCCCAAATTGCAGTGCGCCGCAGTTTTCTTCAACCTGGGCCACCGTGCGGAATCCGGGAATGGGAAGCGTGTTTTCAGACCGTCCCCACAGCCAGGCCAGCGCGCCCTGTGTCAGCGTGCGCCCGCCGCTGGTGAGAATCTCTTTTACGGCTTCCCGTTTTTTGAACCATTCCGGGTTGGGGCGGCCATCTGTGAAATATTGCATCCAGTCGGGGCCTTTTTCGCTGCGGACATCGTTGGCGGCCAGTTTGGTGCCGGGTTGGTATTTGCCGGTGAGCAGGCCCATGGCCAACGGCCCGCGGTTGATGCCGGCCAGGTCTAATTCTTCGCAAACGGCTACCATCGCCGCTGCATCATCCAGGACGTTCATTTGAAACTGGGCGGCGGTGCAGTTTGGCCCTGCGGCAAACACGCGGGCCCGTTCGGGGAAGTCGGTGCTCCAGCCGTAGGCGCGGATTTTGCCCGCGGTGACCAGCGCTTCCAACGCGTCACGCACTACAGCGGCTTCTTCGGCGGGATAATCGTTGACGTGAAACTGGTACAGGTCAATGACATCGGTGTTCAGCCGCCGCAGCGAGGCTTCGCACGCCTGCCGGATATATTCCGCCGAAGCGTCTGCGCCGGTCACCTGGCGTGATTTTTCGTCAAACACATTGCCAAATTTGGTGGCGATCACCACGTTTTGGCGTTGACCGGCCAATGCTTTGGCCAGCACCCGTTCGCTGTGGCCGGCGCCGTACACATCGGCGGTGTCAAAAAAGGTGATGCCCAAATCGAGGGCGCGGTGGATGGCCGCAATCGATTCATTGTCATCAACATTGCCCCAACCCAGCGGCACATCTCCGCCCCAAAACGGCCCGCCGATGGCCCAACAGCCCAGCCCCATCGCACTGACTTGAATGCCGGAACGGCCCAATTTTCTGGTTACACTCATTTGTTGTTCTCCCAAAAGCTAATTCTTGCGTTTTTGGCGCGGCGCACCGCGCCGTTTATCCTTCGACTCGCTGCCGGGCCAGCGCCGCCGGGTTTTCTTCTCCGGCCAAAAACGGACGCAGGCGCACAGAAAAGCGGTGTTCGCCGGGGGGAACCCAGTAATCGTCGCGGGTTCCGGGGCCGCAGCTTGCGCCGCCCAGCCCGGCCTGCCGCATATCCAGATTGAGCAGCGTTTGCTCCAGCCGGGTCAGTTCGTTGGTGTGGTAGCAGCGATACAGGTCAGCGGCGGAATAGTGACTGACCGAGGCCTCCAGCACGGGGTGCGCCACGGCCAGCAACCCGAGGCCGGTATCGTTGGAGACCGCCAGCCAGCGGACGCCGGTTTTGTTGCCGTTTTCCTGCGGCATAATGTAGGGCACGTACTGCTCGTCCACGGTGCTGCGGTACAGGCCGAGCGCCGCGCCGGTGTTGCGGTCAATGTAATTTTCGTGCGGGCCGCGCCCGTACCAGGTGAACTGCTCAAATCCGGCGGGTAGTTGCAGGTGCAGCCCCACCCTCGGCAGCGAGTTGGCCGCCAGTTGGGCATTAACCAGATTGTCAATCAGCAGGTCGCCGCCGGCCAACACGGTGGTGTTGGCGGTGTGCGTGACCACGGTTGGCTTGCCGGGGGCGCGGTAGATAATTTTGGCCGCCAGCCGCACCGCCTGCGCCGAAAGCTGCTCGACGGCGGTTTCAACCTCAACCGGGGCCAGCTCATTCAACCCGGCCTCAAGCCACTGGTAGAGCCACTTTTGCGGCTGGGTGATGTTGAACTTAAAGCCGTCGTTGTCGGTGGGGGCGCGCCACAGGTTGAGCGCCGGGCCGCGATGCAGCACCGGTTGGCCCCGCCAGTCCAGCGCGGTGATGAGTCCCGCTGCCGTGTCAAATGTCAGGCTGAAATCATCCCCGGAAATGTGGGCCAGCGCGCCGTTTTGGGCCAGCTTGAGCGCGGGCAGGCCGGCGGTTGCAATCGGGGTTGGCGCGGGCGCGGACACGGGCAAATTGAACTGCTCCCAGGCGATTTCGTGACCGGCCGCGGCCCAGTTTGTATCCTGCGCC
>RFJF01000678.1 GCA_003695455.1 Chloroflexota bacterium | reverse complement strand
GATTCAAAATATTGTTAATGAACTGAGCGGCGAAAAAATTGACGTGGTGCAGTGGAACCCGGACCTGTCATTCTTTATTGCCAATTCACTCAGCCCGGCCAAAGTGATGAACGTGATGCTGGCCGACCAACAGGGTAAAACCGCCACCGTGGTGGTGCCGGATAAACAATTATCGCTGGCAATTGGCAAAGAGGGGCAAAATGCCCGGCTGGCTGCCAAACTCACCGGCTGGCGCATAGATATTAAAAGCGCCAGCGAAGCCACAGTTGAAGCGATTCGGCAAGCCAGAGAAAATGAGGCCATTAAAGACAGACTGGCTGCAAAAGCCGAACTGTTTGCCGCCGCCGAAGCCGTGTTGGCCGGCAAACCGGCCGTTGAATTGAACGACGGCGAACTGAACCTGCTCAGCGAAGCCATCGAAGCTGTGAACCTGGCGCAAATGGCCGTTGAACGGGAACGTCAGGCCGCGCTGGAAGAAGCCAGAAAAGCGGCGCAAAGCCGGGATATTATAGCCGAGGCCGAAGCCATTTTGATGGCTTCAGCGCCGGCAGCCGGTGAGCAACCGGCCGAGGCTGAAGCAGTAGCGGAAGAACCTGAAGCAGTTGAAGCCGCCGAAGAAGTTTTGGCAGAAACAGCCGCGGCAGAAACTGTTGAGCCCGTACCGGCAGAGGATACCGTGGCCGATGTAATGGTCGAAGCCGAAGCCATTCTGTCTGAATCACCGGAGGTTGAACCCGGGCCCGAACCGGAAGCCAAAGCAGAAGCAGAAGAAGCAGTTGAACCCGAGCCGGTTGCGGCTGAAGAGTCTGCTCCGGCGACTGAAGAAGAACTCGCAGCCCTCTCGGCCAAAGAACGGCTGGCTGCGGCGTGGCGTCAGCAAGATGACGAGTTTGATTTTGAGGAAGAAGAGCGCGACCGTGAGTTAGAGAAGAAGAAAGCGCGTCGCAAAAAACGCCGGCTGGTGTACGATGAGCGATTGGGCGAAGTGGTGGCCGAGCGCCGCCGCAAACGCAGCCGCCGCACCGATGACTGGCGCGATTATGATGACGACGGCCTGTAAATGACCCGGCAGAAACACAGGCCGCAAAGAACCTGCATTGCTTGCAGGCAAACCAAAGATAAACGTGACCTGGTCCGGGTGGTGCGTACCCCGGACCAGCACGTAGTAATAGACCCAACTGGCAAAGCAAACGGACGTGGTGTATACTTATGCCGCCAGGCCAGTTGCTGGCAAAAAGGGCTAAAAAAAGAACGCCTGTCTCACGCATTGAAGGTTGCGGTTTCTGCATCAGACATGGAGCAAATTTGGCAGGCGCTGGAAACGGAACATTAAATAACCAGGTAGGATACACAGGGTTAAACTTGAGTACAGGTATGTATCACCCGGTAATCCGCTCTGGTGGGGCGAGGTTGATAAAGGAACACAAGCTGTGAACACGGTCAAACAAGACGTGTCGGGTGAGGTTTTATGATGCGCTGAAAAACAAGTGGTTACCTGACTGCTGTTTTCCTCATCGTAAAGCCAACACTCCCCCGGCTGAACGAACTTATCACCTCAGAAAATACTAATTTTTGCCCGTACGGGCAAAATTCGTATTAATCCACCAGTCTGACGAAATAAATTGGCACAAATTCAGCAACAAGCCTTAAGGCTTGTGTTGCCTTTTCTGTTGGTGCGCGCAAACCTGAAACGCTGCATCTGATTTGATGCGCGCCCTGCCGGAAAATATTATTGCGAGGTGGAGAATCATGGCAATCACACAAAACAAAGAAATCGCCGACGTTAAAACCAACGGGGCGCAATCCAAACAAATCGAGGTTCCCCCGTCAATTTCGGTGCGAGACCTGGCCGAGTTGATGGCCACCAGCCCCATTGAAATCATCAAAGTGTTGATGAGCAACGGCATTATGGCCAACATCAACCAGCAAATTGATTTTGATACCGTTTCCATCATCGGCGAAGATATGGGGTATGAGGTTGTTCCGCCTCAGGTTGAAGAACCGGAAGAGGAAGAAGAACAGCACGAACTCCCCCTGCACCGCCGTTTGATTCTGGATGAAGACCCGGCCAACCTCAAACCCCGCCCGCCGGTGGTTACGGTGTTGGGGCATGTTGACCACGGCAAAACCACCCTGCTTGACGCCATCCGCCAAACCTCGGTAGTCAAAGGCGAAGCCGGCGGTATTACCCAACACATTGGCGCGTACAAAGTGTTTGTGGGCGATAAATCCATCACCTTTCTGGACACCCCCGGCCACGCCGCCTTCAGCGCCATGCGCGCCCGCGGGGCGCAGGCCACCGATTTGGCCGTGCTGGTGGTTGCCGCCGACGACGGCGTAATGCCCCAAACCCGCGAAGCCGTGGAACACGCCCGCGCGGCACAGGTGCCCATTGTGGTGGCGCTCAACAAAATTGATAAATCCAACGCCAACCCGGACCGGGTAAAACAGGAACTGGCCGACATCAATCTGGTAGTTGAAGATTGGGGCGGCGACACCATTTGCGTGCCCATTTCCGCGCTGGAAAATCAGGGCATTGACGATTTGCTGGAAAATATTCTGCTGGTTACTGACGTGGCCGACCTGAAGGCCAACCCCAACCGCCCCGCGCAGGGTGTGGTCATCGAGGGCAAAATGGACCGCCGCCGCGGCGTGTTTGCCACCCTGCTGGTGCAAAACGGCACCCTCAAAAATGGCGATTACGTGGTCATTGGCGAGCAGTACGGCCGGGTACGGGCCATGTTCAACTTTAACGGCAAAAAAATCAAAAAAGCCGGCCTGTCTGAACCGGTATCAATTTTGGGCCTGCCCGAAGTGCCGGAAGCCGGCGAATTTTTTGAGGTGGTCAAAACCGAAAAAGAAGCCCGGCAGAAAGTGCAGGAACGTAGAGACACCACCAGCCGCCGGCTGACCGCCGCCGCCGCGCGCCCGGCTATTTCGCTGGAAGATTTCTTTAAAATGCGCGACGAAGGCGGCGACCAAACTCTGCGGCTGGTCATCAAAGCCGACGTGCAGGGGTCGCTGGAGCCGATTGTCAATTCGCTGCAGGATTTGGGCGAAGAACACCTCAAAGTGAAAATTCTGTTGCAGGGAACCGGCAACATTTCAGAATCAGACGTGAATTTGGCCGTGGCATCCGGCGCAATTGTCATTGGTTTCAACGTGAATGTTGACGAAGCTGCCCAACGCGTGGCCGATTCTGAGGGCGTGGATATCCGGCTGTACAACATTATTTACAAACTGATTGACGACATTGACAAGGCGCTCAAGGGGATGCTTGAACCGGAATACGCCGATAAAGTGGTGGGCCAGGCCGAAGTGCGGCAAGTGTTTAAAATTCCGCGGCGCGGGCAGGTTGCCGGTTCTTACGTGCAAGAGGGCAAAATTTTACGCAACGCCATGGCCAAAGTTATCCGTGACGGAGAGGAAATTCACAACAGTAAAATTTCATCGCTCAAACGCTTTACAGAAGACGTGCGAGAAGTTGCCACCGGCTTTGAGTGCGGTATTGGCGTAGACGGCTTCAATTCGTTCAAAGAGGGCGATATTATTCAGGCCTACGTGCAGGAACGGATAAACTGATTTTATGGCCAGCAGAAGACAGCGGCAGGTTGCAGAACTGCTGCACGAAGAAATCAGCCAGCTTCTCCAGCACGGAACCCGGGACCCCCGGCTGGGGTTTGTGACCGTGACCGGGGTAGAAGTCACCCCCGATTTGCGCTCGGCGCGGGTGTTTGTGACCGTGCTGGGTGATGACGCCGACGCCAAAAGCACGCTCGAAGGGCTGGCCAGCGCGGCTCGCTTTTTCCGGCACCAGTTGGGGCAAACGTTGTCATTGCGCTACATTCCGGAGCTTAATTTCAGGCTGGACACATCGCTGGAATACGGCAACAAAATTGACCGGCTCCTCGATTCCATTCAGCAGGAATCCGGCCCGCAGCCGGAAGCGGACACGCCGGCCAATACCAATCAAGCCTGACAATTGCCCATGACATCCGGCCAGATTTCGGGCGTGCTGAACATCAACAAACCCGCCGGTCTCACCTCGCACGATGTGGTGGCGCGGGTTAGAAAATTGAGCCGCCAGCGCAAAGTGGGCCACACCGGCACGCTGGACCCCATGGCCACCGGCGTTCTGCTGGTCTGTTTGGGGCAGGCCACCCGGCTGATTGAATTTATGATGCCCGGCCGCAAGCAATACCGGGCAGAAATTACCTTTGGCGTGTCTACTGACACGCTCGATGCCGACGGGCAGGTTGTGGCCCGGCAAGACGCCTCGGGGTTGACCGCCGGACAAATTCAGGCCGTGCTGCCCGTTTTCAGGGGGGAAATTGAACAGTATCCCCCTCTTTTTTCTGCCATCAAAAAAGATGGACAACCGCTGTACAAACGGGCCAGAGCCGGCCAAACGGTAGAGGTTTCGCCGCGCCGGGTGACAAT
>RFJF01000677.1 GCA_003695455.1 Chloroflexota bacterium | reverse complement strand
GGGCGCGGTCGTACACCACTTTCGAGGGCCGCTGGTTGGCCCCGGCTTCCAAAAAATAGATTCCCATTCGCTGGCCGCCGCGCACAATCTGCGCGGTATCCACCCCGTAGCCACGCAACGTACGAATGCAGGCATCGGCAACGGCATTTTTGGGCAGCCGGGTAACAAACGCAACGTCCAGCCCCAAAATAGCCAGCGAAACGGCCACGTTTCCCTCGCCGCCGCCAAACGTGGCTTCCAGTTGCGGCGATTGGAAAAAACGTTCAAAGGCGGGCGGCTTCAGCCGCAACATAATTTCTCCCAGTGTGACAACTTTGTTGCTCATTTTTACTCAACCTCCGGCTCGAATTTTTTTGACAATGGCTGTGGCGTCTGCCGCTAATTCTGTAATTTTGTTGAATTCACCTGCCGCGATAAGTTGTTTTTTGACCATCCAACTGCCGCCGCAGGCGTGAACCATTGGCAGGCTCAGATAATCGGCCAAATTACCGGCGTTGATACCGCCGGTAGGAATAAACTTGACGCCGCCGTACGGCGCGGCAATGGCCTTGAGCGATTTAACGCCGCCCATTGCTTCGGCCGGAAAAAATTTCAGCACGGTTACGCCCTTTTTCAGGGCCAGTCCCACTTCAGTTGGGGTGGCAACGCCGGGGGTAATTGGAACATTGTTTGCCAAACACCAATCCACCACATCGGCGTCAAAACCCGGCGACACAATAAATTTGGCGCCGGCCGTCACCGCCTGCCGCGCCTGCTCAACCGAAAGCACCGTACCCGCACCCACCAGCACATCCGGGCACTCGGCAGCCAGCCGGCTGATTGCATCGGCGGCGGCGGCGGTACGGAATGTGATTTCGGCGCAGGGCAGGCCGCCCGCCAGCAACGCCCGGCCCAGTTGCGGCGCGTCCTCGGCCCGGTCAATAGCCACCACCGGAACCAGCCCCAAATTACCCAATTGCTGCAAAATTTTGTTCATTACGTTTTCCCTTCCACTGAAATAATTCATCTGTCAAGCTGTCAGACAGGTGGTCGAAGTATAGCAAATTTCTGTCAGGCTGTCAACTTGTCTGACAGCTTGACAAGTGCCACTGTGCAGTTATAATTCAGGTTGTGTTTAAAAAAACGGAACGACACCGCCCTGAAAGGATGCCCCAATGACCCTGACAAGCCTGACACGAGAAACCCTGTCTGACCAGATTGCCCGGCAGTTGATGAATTTTATTGTGACCACCAACCTGCAACCCGGCGATTTGCTTCCCTCGGAGACCAAACTGGCCGCAGACTTTGGCGTGAGCCGGTCGGTGGTCCGGGAAGCGATGCGGTCGCTGGCGGCGCAGGGGGCCATCGAGGTCATCAGCGGCAAGGGGGCCATTGTCCGTCCGGTGGATGACAGCCTGCTGCGCATATTTTTTCAACGCGCCATCGAGGTGGGGCAGGGTTCGCACGTGGAATTGATGGAAATTCGCAAACCGCTTGAGGTGCAGAGCAGCGCGCTGGCGGCGCAGCGTCGCACGGCGGAAGAGGCCGAGTCAATTTTGGAAACGGTCTCGGCCATGGCAAATGAACTGGGCAATCTGGAAAAATACGCCGTACTGGATGTGGAGTTGCACTTACAGATTGCGGCGGCGGCCCACAACCAATTGCTGTATCATTTAATCAGTTCCGTGCGCACTATGCTGCACAATGTTGTTCTGACCGGCTTGCAACGCCGGAAGGGACGCGACCAACTGGAGCGCATTCAAACTGTTCACACCGCCATTGCCCGCGCCATCGAACAGAGCGACCCCGGCGCTGCCCGAGACGCGATGGCTGTCCATTTTGATGAAGCCATGCAGTTCATTAACAGCACCGGTTAACGACAAATTCGGCGCGGGTCGCCGGAATGTAATTTTCCCAAAGCCGATGCACTATCCACCCGCCATTCCCAACGCTGACCAACTATTGCGGGTTGTCCTCCGCAGATTGTTTGAAAGCCGCCAGCGCGCGAACCCTGGCCTGCGCGTGGTCAACCACCGGCGCGGGATAATCCAGCCCTATCCGGCAGCTAACCTCTTGCTGCAGCGACGCCGGCATTTGCCACGGGGCGTGAATGTACTTGCCCGGCACGGCGGCCAGTTCCGGCAGCCAGCGCCGGATGTTTGCGCCGTCCGGGTCAAATTTTTTGCTTTGCAGCACGGGATTGAACACCCGAAAGTAGGGAGCCGCGTCGGTGCCGGTGCCGGCTGTCCACTGCCAGCCGCCGTTGTTGGCCGCCGGGTCGCCATCAATCAGATGCTGCATAAAAAATTGCTCGCCCCAACGCCAGTCAACCAGTAAATCCTTCACCAAAAACGAGGCCATAATCATTCTGGCCCGGTTGTGCATCCAGCCGGTCTGAACCAGTTGGCGCATGGCCGCATCTACCACCGGATACCCGGTGCGCCCCTGGCACCAGGCCGCAAAAAGTGCCGGGCTGTTATCCCATGGAATGGCATTATATTTGGGCCGAAAGCT
>RFJF01000676.1 GCA_003695455.1 Chloroflexota bacterium | reverse complement strand
GATTTAAGTTAGATTTAACACGTGCCATTTTAAATTGTGATATGCTCCACAACAGGAAGGAGTATTATCATGAAAAATTTAAAATGGATTGTGCTTTTTATGGGAACCGTGTTAATTTTTGCCATGCCGCTCACAATCCGGGCGGATGAAGACAAAGATGAACACGAAATGCTGGGCGTGATTGGCAGCCGGCCCGCCGGTATCAGCGGCGAGTGGCAAATTGGCAACATGACCTTTACCGCCGGCAAAAAGACAAAAATCAAACAGGAAAACGGGCCGCTCCAGGTGGGCGCATGCGCCAAAGTAAAGTACAGAACCGGTGACTCCGGCAACAATGCCACCACCATCAAAAGCGAAGAGCCGGAAAAATGCGGCCAATCCCAAAATCACGGCCACAACGACAAAACCAAAGATCGCGACCACGAAGAGGAAGACCACGGCAGTGACGGCAGTGGAGATTCCGGCAACGGTGGTGGTGGAAATTCCGGCGGCGGAAGTGTGCCGGTAAGCCAGGACGAGTACATTGTCATTGGCTGGAACGATCTGGGCATGCACTGCATGGACCCCAGCTTTGAGGATTTCTCGGTGCTGCCGCCGTTTAACACACTCTGGGCGCAGGTTATCAAACGTGGGCCGGAGCCAAAAATTGTGACCAGCGGCGTCACGGTAGAGTACAGCATTGTAGACAACACCGAATCGGCCAGCAAAACCAACTTCTGGGATTACGCCCAGCAACTGTTTAATTTGCCGCAACCGCTGCCGCCAAACGTTGGCCTGCGCGGCTTTGGTCTGAGTGGAGAAATGGAAGTAGCCGGCGACCATTTTGCTGCCGAAGGCATCCCCCTGACCGAATACACAGACAGCGCGCCAACCACGCCAAATCCTTACCAGGTAGCAGAACTTGTGGTCAAAGATACAGCCGGCAACGTTCTGGCAACCACCCGAACTGTCGCCCCTGTTTCTACAGAGATGCACTGCGAGCACTGCCACAACGACGGCGGCAAAGCTGCGCCGGGTATTTCTACCGGGGTAGTCAAGCAAAATATCCTCACCCTGCACGACCAGGAAGAAGGAACCACCCTGATGGACCAACGCCCGGTGCTGTGCGCCGGTTGTCACAGCTCAAATGCGTTGGGCACCCCCGGCAGCGCCGGTATCCCCAGCCTGTCAGCAGCTATGCACGGCAAGCATCAGCATGAAACCAACGATTGCTACCAGTGCCACCCCGGCCCGCAAACCAAATGTTTGCGCGGCACAATGGCCGCCGAAGGAATGCAGTGCCAGGACTGCCACGGAAATATAAGCGATGTGGCTAACCCCGCCCGCAACCCGTGGCTGGATGAACCCCAATGCGGCGATTGCCACGGCGATGCGCACGCCGAAGACCCCGGCAAACTGTATCGCTTTTCTACCGGGCACGGCGGGGTGTACTGCCAGGCTTGCCACGGCAGCCAGCACGCCGTTTACCCCACCAACCAGCCCAACGACAACATCCAGTCAATGATGTTGCAGGGCAAAGCCGGCACCATTAAAGAGTGCGAGGTGTGCCACACCGGCGGCGCGCCGTCCGGCAAAGGCCCCCACGGCGAACGCGCCAATAGCGCCGGCACAGAAGCCAGCTTTGATATTTCTGATGCCGGAATAACCGGTGATGTGAACAGCGACGGGCAGGTTGATATACTGGACCTGGTAGCCATTGTTTCCAGCTTTGGCAGCAGTGATTCCGCTTCTGATGTGAACCGGGACGGCACAGTTGATATTCTGGATGTGTCATTGGCCGCCGGTAACTTTAACGGGCTTGATTAACAACCATCCCTCAACAACCGAATAGCAAAAAGGGCGTTGGCTTTATGCCAGCGCCCTTTTTTTGAATTCGATTCAACGGCCGGTTAATTTTGATATTCCATCGCCGGCCCAACTTCAATGGCTGTAGCAAACCGGTACCCCACGCCGCGAACTGTTTGAATATATTGCGGCTGGGCGGGGTCATCTTCAATTTTTTGCCGCAGCCAGCGGATATGAACATCCAGCGTGCGGGGATCGCCCAGCCAATCCACGCCCCACACCCGGTTAATCAACGCCTCGCGGCTCATCACCTGCCCGGCCCCGGACATAAGCGTGTGCAGCAAATCAAACTCTTTGTGGCGCAGCGTCAACTCCTGACTCCGTTTAAATACTTTGTACGATGCTGAATCAAGCTGCACATCGCCAACGGTAAACAGCGGCGACCCCCCAAGCCGGGCAAATGAAATCCGCCGGAAAATGGCCCGAATTTTAGCCAGTAATTCCCGGCAGCTCACCGGGCGCGGCAGGCAATCGTCGGCGCCCATTTCCAGACCGGTAATCGGGTCAATCCGCTCGTTAGATTCCGTGAAAACAATGATGGGCACCAGGCTTTTCTGCCGAAGTGTGGTGCAGGTCTCCCAACCGGTGGTATCCGGCAATTACGTCCCCAGAATCACCAAATCCGGCACACGCGCGCGGGTGGTGCTCACCGCGCGATACCCCTGATGCTCCACTAAAACATTAAAGCCCTCATGAATCAGGCATTGTTCAAGAGGGCCGGTTTTTGTTTGATTGCGGTCAACAACCAAAATGGTTCTGGGTGTATTCATCAAGCGTACCTCCACAGTTTGTTGCGTTGATAAATATTGCAGGTGGGTGCAAAAAATGCGTGTCCCAACACCCGAGACAAATTTTTAAAGAGCGATGTCTGTCTGTATATTAGACTAACTTGCCGCCAAAAAGTTACGGCTTTATAAGAGAAAAGTTAGAATTTAACGGGCTAATATCCAAATTTTAATGTGACTTAAAATCAAAACCGGCACACTCCGGTTACCCGTTTGCTGGATAGCGCTGTTGCAGAGATAATTTCGATGAGCCGGGCACAGGTCCGACCGGTTTGAATCAGATTGTTTTGAGAGTACGAATTGCTTGCAGAAAGGGAGCCAAAAGTGAAGGAATTCATCAAAATTAACGCCAGAGATACCGTTGCCGTGGCGCTGGCAGATTTGCCTGCCGGAACCCGCATCGAGCTGGACGCCGACCCCGTGACCCTGACCGAACCGGTGCCAAAGGGACACAAATTTGCCCTGCAACCGGTTGCGGCGGGGCAAAATGTCATCAAATACGGGTTGCCCATCGGGCACGCCACCGCCGATATTTTGCCGGGGCAGCACGTGCACGTGCACAACGTATCCACCAACCTGTCGGACCTGCACACCTACACCTACCACCCAAATATCGAACCGTACGCTACCGATTTGCCGGCGCGCACGGTAAATGTCTACCCCCGCGTCAACGGCGATGTGGGCATCCGCAATGAGCTGTGGATTGTGCCCACGGTGGGCTGCGTCAACGGCATCGGCGATTTGATTGCGGCGGAGTTTGAGCGCGAGATTGGCCCGCTGGAGATTGACGGCGTGAACGTCTTCAAACACAACTACGGCTGTTCTCAACTGGGCGACGACCACCTGTCCACACGTACCATTTTGCAGAACGTGGTGCGGCATCCCAATGCAGGCGGCGTGCTGGTGCTGGGGCTGGGCTGCGAAAACAACCAGCCGGACGAGTTCCGGGCAACGCTGGGCCCGTTTGACCCCGACCGGGTGAAGTTTTTGGTGACCCAGCAGGTGAATGACGAAATTGAGGCCGGCGTGCAGGCGTTAAAGGAAATTTACAACGTGATGCGCCACGACCGGCGCCAACCGGCTGGTCTCGATTCGTTGAAAATTGGGCTGGAGTGCGGCGGCTCTGATGGAATGTCCGGGAT
>RFJF01000675.1 GCA_003695455.1 Chloroflexota bacterium | reverse complement strand
GTGCCGGACCTCTATTTTGTCCCGCGCCTTAAGCCTTATGTCCCATTGATGCGGGTTTGGGCAAATGTTATAATTTTTTAAGCACCAAAAATAGAACGCTGTTATTCCCGGCCATGAACAACATACCAGCCCAACAAAATGCAAACGTCGTAGAAAATCTGCGGCACATCCCATTTTTCAGAAGCCTCTCTCCGGAAACCCTGCAAACCATCTCGTCACGGCTAAAGCTGGTGAGCTACGAACATGACCAGGTTGTGTTTACCGAAGGCAGCCTGGGGAATTCGATGTATCTGATTGAAAGCGGGCAGGTTAAGGTATCTGTCAGCACCGGCAGCGGCTCGGAAAAAATCATAAATTATTTGGGGCCAAACAACTTTTTTGGCGAAATGGCCCTGATTCTGGACCAGCGACGCACCGCCACTGTGACCGTTACCATTGACGCCGACCTGTGGATGCTGCACAAAGCTGACCTGGACGAGTTGCTGGTTGACAATCCGGAAATTGCCCTGCAAATTACGCGCGAACTCAGCCGGCGTTTGAGCGCCAGTGTCACTCAAACGACCCAACGCCGGGGCTACCGTCTCTCGGCCGTGATGGGCAAGCAGGTGTGGCGGCTGGCCCACAGCATTCAGCAAATTACGGGCCAACGGGTGGTGCTGTTTGATTTGACAGACGAAGATTTGAGCGCTCAGGTACCGCCAGAAATTCAGAGTGAATATCTGGCGGTACTGGAGTCAATGTCTGATTTGTCCAGTGATTCTTTTGTAGAAACCATGGGCATTTTGGCCGATGGATACGATTGGGTGCTGGTTGTACTGCCAGAGCAAGACAACCCTGCCAGCGCCAAAGCGCTGCAAATTTCAGATGCATTAGTGCTGTGTGATACCAAAGCGCCGGCGTGGGTAATTGACCGGTGCCCCGGCCCTACCTTTACCTGCAACAACAGCCAGACCAGCGTAGACCGAACCGCCCGCAAGATTACCCGCCGGGTGGTAGGGCTGGCGCTGTCGAGCGGCGGCGCGCGCGGAATTGCGCATATCGGTGTGCTTCAGGCGCTGGAAGAGGCCGGCATCCCCATTGATATGATTGCCGGTACCAGCGCCGGGTCGCTGTTTGGCGGCATGTACGCCGTCGGCAAACCCGTGACCGAAATTGCGGAGTTTGCCCAAAATATGCTCAAGCACATCAGCTTTAAAAGCGGGTTGTGGGATCCCAAATTCAAATTACCCTGGAACGGCTTAATCAAAGGCATCGCTACGCGAAAGTTTTTGGCAAAACAATTGAATGACGCAACCTTTGCCGATACCCGAATTCCTTTTTTTGTGGTAGCCGCCGATGTGATGTCGGGGGAAGAGGTGGTGTTTGAAGAAGGCCCGCTGGCCGACGCTGTGCGGGCCAGCATCGGGATGATTGGCATTTTTGCACCCTACCAGATTGGCGACCACTACCTGATTGACGGTGGGGCAGTTAACCCCGTACCGGCCAGCGTACTGGCCGAAAAAGGCGCCGACATCATTATTGCCTCCAGCGTTATCCCCTCTATTGAGGAGGAGCGCGCCCGGGGCCGGGCCAACTCGCGCCGCTTCCGGCACCCGAGTTTTTTCAACGTACTCAGCAATATGATGTCAATCATGGAACGCGAAATTGTTAAAACCCGGATGTCGCCGGTGGATGTACTAATCAAACCAAAGGTTGAAGTTTTCACGGCGATGGACTATGACAAGGCCGACCAGTTTTTGCAATTGGGCCGAGAGGCCGTCCAGCACAATTTACCGCTGCTTCAAAAACTCTTCTCCAATTCGTACAACTGACTACTCTGGACTACTATTGCACCAAATTACCCAAAAATTTATCCAATGATGACACCTGTAGATTCTGAAATTGCGCTTTCATTTTTTATGCGCCTGCTGCTCGGCCACTTTGTGGGCGATTTTGTTTTGCAACCCTACTGGTTAGTGCTGGCCAAACGCAACGGCTGGCGCGGATTAACCATCCACGTGGGCGTGGTGACGTTGGTAACCGCCCTTTTGGTGTGGGGAACTATTCCCAACTGGTGGGTGTGGATGATTGTGCTCTTTTGCATCCACCTGTTTATTGACCAGTTTCGCACGTTTATTTTTGTGGATAACAGCCGGGGCAAGGGACTGTTGCTTCTGTTTTTGGACCAACTGGCCCACATGCTGTCACTAATGTTCATTGCCTGGGCCGCCACCGGCTGGACCCCCAACACGCTGGCCTATCTTGGCCTGGCCGACGCACCCGGCCAGTACCGGCTGCTGGCCTACCTGACGGGCCTGGCAATCCTCATCAGCACCGCACCCGTCCTTGAGGTTGAAATTACGGTAGCCATCTGGGCCGCACAGGGGCACGAAACCAACAAAACCGTCAGCATTGATACAGAAGACCGGGTGCTGGGCAGTATCGAGCGTATTTTAGGTTCGGCGTTGATGCTGACCGGCTACGTAATTTTTGCGCCGCTGGTATTTGTTCCCCGGCTGGCGGTAATGATTTACAAAGGGCAGGCCCGCGCCGACAAAACCGCGGTTATCACCAAAGTTGCCACCAGTTTTGTTACGGCGCTGCTGGTCAGCCTGATTTTGTACAACGTTACACCGCCTGTACTTCCGGGTTAATTCCTGCCGGCTCACTCACCTGCCTGTGCAACAAAAAAGCCGCTCGATTGGCGGCTTTTTGCGTTTCAAACACCGTTACGGTTACAGTTGTTCGTCTTTGCCCAGAATGGCGTTAAAAATAGCCTGCAACTCTTCCTGCGAATAAAAGTGGATGGTCAACCTGCCGGATTCATCTTCGGTGCGGGTCAGTTCAACTTTGGTACCCAACTCCGATTCAAAGCGGGCCAGCATTGCTTTATCGTGCGGGCTGAGCGGTGGGCGTTTGGGTTTGGCCGATTCTCCGGCCAGCATCTGCCGCACCTGCAACTCGGTTTGGCGCACATTCAGCCCTTTGCTGATGATAACGGCCAGCACCAGCAACTGGTCTCGCTGTTTTTTAAGCCCCAAAATTGCGCGGGCGTGGCCCTCGGTGATTTTGCCTTCGGCCAGTGCGGTTTTTATTTCATCGGGCAGGTTGAGCAGCCGCACCGTGTTAGCCACCGCTGTCCGACTTTTGCCCACCCGTTCGGCCACAGCCTCCTGAGTCAGGCCAAATTCGGTCATCAACTGCGCGTACGCCTGCGCTTCTTCCAGCGGATTCAAATCGGCCCGCTGGATGTTTTCCACAATCGCCAGTTCCAGCATTTGCTGCGGCGTCGTTTCTTTGACAACCACCGGCACGTGGGTTAGCCCTGCCAGTTGGCTGGCCCGCCAGCGCCGTTCGCCGGCAATAATCTGGTACTGGTTCGGCCCGGCCTGGGTTACCACCAACGGCTGAATGAGTCCGTGCTCGCTGATGGAGTTGGCAAGCTCCTGTAACTCATCCTGCCGCATCACCTGCCGGGGCTGGTGCGGGTTGGGAGATATCTGTTCAACCGGCATTTCTACCGGGCCGGACGGCACAGAATCATCGCCGGTACTGGTACGGCTGCTGCCGGGGGGAATGAGCGCCCCCAAACCTTTGCCAAGTCCACGTTTTTTGGTCATGACTGCGCCTCTCCCTGAACCGCTGCCAATTGCTTGCGCACCCGGCTCAGCAACTCTTCTGTGAGGGCCAAATACGCCTTGCTGCCGGGCGAACTAGGCGCGTAGGCCAGAATATCTTCGCCGTAGCTGGGCGCTTCGCTGAGCCGCACGTTGCGGGGAATGATACTTTTAAAAACCTGTTCCGGAAAGTAGGATTGTACCTCGCGCACCACGTCGGCGGCCAGATTGGTGCGGCCATCGTACATAGTCAGCACCACGCCGGCCACGCGCAGGTCATTGTTGAGGCTCTCTTGCACCAGATTGATGGTGTGCATCAACTGGCTCAAGCCTTCCAGCGCCAAATATTCGCACTGCACCGGAATAATGACCCCCTGATTGGAGGCGGTCAGCGCGTTTACTGTGAGCAACCCCAAACTGGGCGGCGTGTCAATGAATACAAAATCAAAATCATCCAGCACCGGCAACAGTGCCTTGCGCAACAAATTCTCCCGGGCCAGTACTTGCACCAGTTCGACTTCGGCGGCGGCAAGTTCCGGCGCGGCCGGAGCCAGCGATAATCGCGGGCGTGCCGTGGGCTGAATGATGTCGGCCAGCGGCACTTTGTTGACCAGCGTATCGTACAGCGATACGCCCTGCCCGTCTTGCCGCACACCCAAACTGGAGGTGGCGTTGGCTTGCGGGTCCGCGTCAATGACCAGCACCCGGGCTTTGCGCGCCGCAATAAACGCCGCCAGATTGACGGCTGTGGTGGTTTTTCCTACCCCACCTTTTTGGTTGGCAACGGTATAAACAAATGCAGAGTGTTTTGTCATGGTATTAATTGCGGCACAGTCTCCCCTGAAACCAGGCGAATGTGCGAACAGCAAATGGCAAGCGACGAACTACGAGCTGCGAGCGATGAATGACGAATAATCTTTTCCCTTCGCCCTGTCTCTCCTGCAAATACGGCACAGGCGGGGCATCCATATCCGCCGGCTTGCCCGGCATTTTAACACGACAGGCAGCCACAAACAAGCAACAAGCAATACAACGCCGGCTGAAATTACCCGCTCACCCGTTCCACGGGATTTTCCAGCAGATACGTGTCAACCTCGTGGCGCAGGGGTGACCCCTGCGGGCCGGGCCGCTCGATGGACATTGAGGCGGTTACGTTGGCAAAACGGGCCGCCAGCCACAGGTCGCCGGTTTCAACGTAGCGAATGGTGAAGGCCGCAGCAAACACATCGCCGGCGCCGGTGGGGTCTACCGGCTGTGCAGGACGGGGCGGTGCCACAAACCGTTGGCCGCGGTGGAACACCGTGCAACCCCGGTCGCCCATCGTCACAATCAGGGTGGTAGTTTGGGCAGCCCAACGCTCGGCAATGGCCCAGTTACCGTCCACATCTTCAATACTGATGATGCCCGCATCCAATCGCGGCAGAATTTCGGCAGCGCCCCGCCAGTCTCCCAGCGATACCAGCCCATTGGCATCCCACTGGCGCAACCAGCCCTGCGGCGTGGCTACCAGCATTTGGCTGTCAAACGCCGAGAGAATATCGGGGCCGTACTCCTGAGCCAACGGGCACAAATGCACCACGGTGGCGCGCCGGCATTGGGGGGGGATTTCATCGGGCCGGATGGGGCGGGTAACCGGGCCAATGGTTTGCTGCCGGTGACCGTGCCGGTCATATTCATTGCGAAACGTGGTGGTGTGTGGCGATGGTACCACGTGCCAGTCCAAATGAGAGAGGTAGTCGGGTGGTTCAAAATCTGCCGCGGCGGGGGTAACAATAACGGGCCGCCAGCCCATATTTTGGGCCACCACCGAGGCGTAGGTGACAGTTCCCCCAATTGAAAAACTCTGGTCGGGGTGCAAATCTTTGGTTACGGTACCTACCAGCAGGTAGGTGGGGCGATGATTATCGGTCATTTCCTGGTCTTTAATTTAACCGGCGAATTGAACGCCGGTGTAGAGCCAATCGGCGGCGCGCAAAAAAATTCTGTGTCAACACAGAATTTTTCTGTAACACAAATTTTGGGGCAGCCCAAGCAAATGTGCCGCCCCGTTTGTCTAATTCAGCCGGAACAAATCCGACAATTATTTTGGA
This sequence comes from Chloroflexota bacterium, assembly GCA_003695455.1. Lineage (GTDB taxonomy): Bacteria > Chloroflexota > Anaerolineae > 4572-78 > J111 > J095. The sequence continues at coordinate 5,777 of RFJF01000675.1, read as the reverse complement.
ATAATTGTGACTTTGCGGTTACTGTCGCGGCCAATACTTTTGGTGTAAACGTTGGGGTTGTCTCGCAACGCAATGTGAATAATGCGCCGTTCGTAAGGGGTCATGCTTTCCAGCACAACCCGTTCCTGGTTGGCAACGGCGCGTTCGGCCATGCGGTGTGCCATTTTTTGCAGCGATTCCCGGCGGCGCGAGCGGTACGACTCAACATCAACCACCACGCGTTCCCAGCGGCCGGTGTCTTTGCTGACCATCAAACGGATCATATATTGCAGCGCCTGCAGAGTTTCGCTGCGCCGGCCAATCAAAATCCCCAAATCATTGCCGGTGATGTCAAGCACCGCTGGCGGCTCTTCATCCTGCTCCACCAGGTCGGCAGCCGTGCGAACCTCAACCGTGGCCTCTACCCCCATCAACTGCAACACGTTTTCCAGATGTTTTTTGGCCAGGCTCACGGCATCATCCCCGTTCGATTCAGTACCGGTAGCGGCGGGTTCTGTTTCAGGAATGGAAGCGGTGGGTGCTGTTTCTGCCGGTTCTTCTGTAGATGGTTCCGGCGGCGGCGCCGGCGGTTGACCCTGGCTGCGCACCGACAGCCGCACGGTGGCTTCTTCTGAGCCAATACCAAACAAACCGCGCTTGCCTTCGTTCAAGATTTGAATGTCAACTTCGTCGCGGGTCAGGCCAAGTTCGGCCAACCCTATTTCAATAGCCTCTTCTACAGATTTAGCGCTTACGTCTAGATTTTCGTTTTGATTTGCCATCTTGCTTTTTCTTGTTTTCTCCTGTGGTTGCAGCAACGGGCGCCGCCGAAACCGACGCCGATGCGCCGGAACCGGACAGTGCAGCGCCGGCGGTAGCCGGTTTTTCGCCAATCTGGGTTTTGGTGAAGTAGTGCTGGGCCACACCCAAAATGTTGCTGGTAAACCAGTATAGTGTCAGCCCCGATGGTACGATTAAGGCAAAATAGCCAAACATCAGGGGCATAAATTTCATAATACTTTGCATCTGGGCCTGCTGCGGGTCACTGCTGGGCGGGGTCATCAATTTTTGCATATACAACTGCGACACCACCAGCAGAACCGGCATAATCAGGTAAGCAATGGCATCGGGCCAGCCAATCGAAGGCGGCAACGGCCATAACCAGCCAATACCGCCGCCCCAGGTAGAAACGGGCCCGGCCAGACTGGGTATCCAGAAAAAACCTTCATCCAGTAAACCTTCGCTGGAAAGGTGAATCAGTGCCCGGTACAGGGCAAACCAGATGGGCATTTGCACCAGCATGGGCAAACATCCGCCCAGCGGGTTCACCCCGGCCTCTTTGTACAGCGCCATTTGGGCCTGCGCCAGTTTTTCTTTATCGTTTTTGTGTTTTTCCTGCAGAGCCTTGAGTTGGGGCTGCAATTCCTGCATGGCCTTTGATGATTTAATCTGCTGCATATTCAGCGGGAAGGTTGCCCCGCGCACCAGCAGCGTGAATAAAATGATGGCAAATCCAAAGGCGTAGGGAATACCTATCGCAGCCAGCCCTTTGTCAAAAAAGACCAGCGCTTTGGCAATAAAGTTGATGAAACCGCCCCAAATCCCCAGCGAGGGCGCTTCGGTGGTAATAGTTGCCGAGGCTTGCAGAGACGTACCGTTAAATTCAAGGATGGCCGTATTTTCCAGCGTTTGCCCCGCCGATGAGGTAGATGGCGGAATTGCCAGGTAGGTGATAATCACATCCTGCCCCGGCTCAACCGTACCGGACCAGAAAACTGTGTTGTTGGCAAACGAAGTGGTGCCACTGGTCGCCGTAATGGTATCGGTTTGCAGCGACAACTCATCCACCTGGTCGGGTAATTCGTCGGTGAGTTCAGCCGAGACAGCATCGCTGCCGGCATTGTTTATAGTAAGTGTGTAGGTAACCGACTGTCCCAACAATGCCACATCAAGAGCGGCCTTTTTTTCCAACGACACGCCGCTTTCCTGCGCCACATTGCCTATTGCCGGCGGATTGTCCGCAGGCGGTGCGGCAAATACCGTCTGGCTTACAAACAATGCAGTTACAATTACCAGACCAATCAGCGGGCCGGTGATCAGTTTAAGTTGATTGACACGCAATATCTCTATTTCCTCAAAGATTCTCAGCGCAAGCGCTGTGCAGTTGCTTTGGGTTACTCAAGAAGCAGGGTGGCTGTGGCTGTGACCGTGATGGTCTGTACCCTCAACATTCACGTCATTGTTGCGCCAGGGGAAGAACGAAAATTCTTCGGGAACCGGGTCATGCCCGCCGGGATTCATCGGGTGGCAGCGCCCAATACGCGCAATGGTCAGCCAGCCACCCTTAAGCAATCCGTGTTTTTCAATTGCCCCGTACCCGTAATGGGAACAGGTGGGATAAAACCGGCACGAAGATGGCAAACCCGGAGAAATTGCTTTTTGGTAGAACCTAATCAAGCCTAGCGCAATTTTTTTCATTCTTCACAACCGGATTCTGACCAGAGGCCTGCACTTTTGAGCAACGTTTCCATTGATTGAGCCAACTCCGCGTATTTGGCGTTGGCGGCTCTTTTTCTGGCAATAAATACCAGATCGTACCCCGTTTGAATATGCGAAAGCCGCAACCGGGCGGCTTCTCGCAGGCGCCGTTTGATTTTGTTTCGCTGAACGGCTTTGCCCAACTGTTTGTTAACTACAAATCCAAAGCGACTGTGCGCCAGATTATTCCGTAGAAATGCCAGCACCAAAATGGGGCTGGCATTTGATTCACCAACGTGCCGCACTCGCCGAAAATCGCTGTTGCGGCGTAATCGGTACTTGCGTTTCATCAAAAGACAATTTCAGCAATTCGGGATCAAAAGCGCCGGTCTCGCCTCGCTAACGGCAAAATCAGTCGGCATTCCAGTTGGTGTGTTTGGGATGAACACGTTGCACCGCCAGAGATGCACGTCCTCGGGCGCGGCGGGCTTTCAACACGTTGCGGCCCCCGCGGGTGGCCATTCTGGCTCTGAAACCATGCACGCGCGCGCGGCGGCGTCGTTTGGGTTGGTATGTTCGTTTTGGCATAACTCACTAATCCTCTAAACCTATTGATAAGTTGACGAGAAATTATACCCTTGTGCCGGTTGATTGGCAAAAACAAGGATTCTTTCTACACAATTTGACGGGCAGGCAAACGGCTCAAGGCACGTTTTCTGCCGCCGCACGGCTGACAATGTTGCCGGGTACCGGCGATGATAACACAATCGAGGTGGTGGTTTGGCCGTACCCGGCCAGCCGGTTAATGATAGATTCCAGATGCGTCACCGACCCCGCCACAACCCGCAACATAAACGCGTCTGTGCCGGCCAAATGGTGGCACTCCAGCACTTCCGGCCAGGTTTCAAGATTTTGCAGCAACTCCGGGTACTGCCGGTTGCTGATTTGCAGCCGGATGAACGCCAAAATCGGCAGGCCCACCGCCTTCAGGTTAATTTGGGCCTGGTAGCCGGTGATGATTCCGGCCTCTTCCATCCGGCGCAAACGCTCGGCCACCGCCGGCGCCGATAACCCCACCTGCCGCCCCAACTCTGCCAGCGACAGGCGGGCGTTTTGCTGCAGCGCTGCCAGCAGTTGCCAGCCGGTTGAATCGAGCAGTTTTTTGTTTTCCAAAGTCAACGCTTGTTTTTCTTTTGAATGCACAAATATTTCAGGCAAACGCCATCCTTTTGCCATTCAAAATCACCAAAAAATCATGTAAACTATTGCCAGATTTGCAAGCGCAAAATATACCATCAAAATTAAATTTGGGCAACAAAGTGGACATAACATTTTTTATCAGGGGATTTCTGATTGGCTTTGCCATTGCCGCCCCGGTTGGGCCAATTGGCGTGCTATGCATCCGCCGCACGCTGGCTCACGGACGCGCCGCCGGGCTGCTGTCCGGGCTGGGCGCAGCCACCGCCGATGCCGCCTACGGCATGGTTGCCGGGCTGGGGTTAACCTCCGTATCGGCGCTGCTGGTCAGCCAGCAAAACGGCTTGCAACTGGCGGGCGGGCTATTTTTGGGCTACCTGGGAATCAAAAGCATCCGGGCGCAACCGGCTGCAGCCAATACAGAAGCGCCGCAGAACCGGCGCGGCGCTTTTGCTTCAACATTTTTACTGACACTCACCAACCCGGCTACCATTTTATCCTTCACTGCAATTTTTGCCGGGGCGGGGCTGGCCCACACCGGCGGCAACTATTTTTTGGCCGGATGGCTGGTACTGGGCGTATTTTGCGGCTCGGCGGGCTGGTGGCTGGCGCTGACCGGCGCGGTCAGCCTGTTCCGCCGCCGTTTCAACCGCCGGGCCATGGTGTGGGTCAACCGCGCCGCAGGCGTATTCATCGGCGGATTTGGCCTGCTGATGCTGGCAAGTCTGCTGTGAGTCGGGGGCGGCGGCGCGGCAACGGGAGTGAGAATCCGGCTGATGCCAAAAAGTAGAGACGCCCAAATTGGGCGTCTCTACTCTCTAATTCCTGACTCCCGCCCCCTGAATCCTGGTGCGGCCCTGCGCTACCCGTCAACAATTTCCAGCGAAGTTGAAATTTCTACACAGCCCTGTATGGTGCGGGCCACCGGGCAGTAATCGGCGTGAAAGCCGTGAACCCGTTCCACGGTTTCCCGGTTGGCCGGATCAGTTTTGAGCGTGTAGGCCACGTGGATGCGTTTGATAATCAGCACCTTGCCGTCTTTTTCAATTTCTCCCCGCACTTGCGCGGTCAGCAGCCCCTGTCCGGCCGGAATTTTGCGCGCTTCCAGCGCGCCCCCGAAGGTCCCGGTCAGTCAGCCGCCGGCAGCAGCCACCACGTAATCGAGCGTGGTGGCGTGCGGCTCGTGGATGGCGGGGTCAACCCCGTAATGTTCGGCCACCTCGGAATGCACGCCAAACTGCACCGGTTCGCTTTCCTGCGGCAGCCAGGCGTTCCGCAGCGGCCCTTTGATGCGCTCAATTTTTACGTTGGACGTGTACACTACATTGTTTTCGGTCATTCTGCCTTTCCTTTCTGTTCAAACTGCTTTGCAAACGCCACAAAATATTCCAGCGATTCCGGGTTGCGCATGGCCCCCGCGTTAACCGCTTTTTCAACCGGCTGGCCCAGCATAATTTTGCGAATGGGCACCTCCATTTTTTTGCCGCTGAGCGTGTACGGTATCTGTTTGACCGCAAAAATATCGTTGGGTACGTGACGCGGCGAAATATCCTCGCGGATTTTTTGCTTGATGCGCTGCTTGAGGTCGTCCGTCAGTTCCACCCCTTCGCGCAGCATCACAAACAGCGGCAGGTAGCTGTCCCGGCCCAGCAATTCCATATCAATCACCAGACTGTCCACCACCTCGTGCAGGCTTTCAACGGCCTGATAAATTTCGCTGGTTCCCATACGGATGCCCTGCCGGTTGATGGTGGAATCGGAACGACCGTAAATCACGCAGCCGTTGCGCTCGTTGATTTTCAGCCAATCGCCGTGCCGCCAGATGCCGGGGAACATTTCAAAATAGCTGGCGCGATAACGGCGCATATCCGGGTCGTTCCAGAAATAGAGGGGCATCGAGGGCATTGGCTCGGTGATGACCAGCTCGCCCACCTCATTCAGTACCGGCTGCCCGGCTTCGGTGAACGATTGCACGTTGGCCCCCAACGACGGCGCTTGCAGTTCGCCGGCGTAAATGGGCTGGGTGCGCGCCCCGCCGATGAAGGCGGTACACAAATCGGTGCCGCCGCTGATGGATTCCAGGGCCAGCGTGGGGTTGATATTTTGATACACCCACTGGAAGC
>RFJF01000063.1 GCA_003695455.1 Chloroflexota bacterium | reverse complement strand
TTTCTGGATATGGAAAAACGGGTGCAGGCCGGCCCCAGCCAGGATGAAATTCCCCTGCCCAAACTGCCGGAGGTTCACTGGGAACGGTTCCCCAAATTTGAACTGCCGCCCAGCACCGAGGAGTACGGCGTGGCGATTGCGGCCTCGCTGGCTAAACATTTTATCCGGCAGGGGCGCAACGTGGGGCTGATTACCTACGCCAACGCTCACCACCGCGATTTTGCCCAAAGCGACCGCGGCGAGCGCCAACTGACCCGCATTTACGAAATGCTGGCCGTAACGCAGGCCAACGGCTCCATTCCCCTGGCAGAAGTGCTGGCCGCCGAAACGATGCGCCTCAACCGGAACACCACCATTCTCATTGTTACCCCGGCGGTGGATGTTAACTGGGTGGTGGCCGCCCGCAACCTGAACAATCGGGGGGTGAAAGTGACCGGGATTGTGCTGGACCCCGGCAGTTTTGGCATGCCGTACAACTCGGTAGACACAGAGATAGAACTGACCGCCAGCCACATTCCCCACTACGTAGTTCACTGCGGTGATGAACTGGGCGAGGCGCTGGCCAACGCCCGCGCCGGTAACCGCGCGTAGAACGCGGATAACACGGATAGAGCGGATGAACGCAGATTTCTCTGTTGCGGCTTGTCCGGGTTAGCGAAATGTCAGAGGAAATTGCCGGGGATTTTGCAGGGCCGGCAATTCAATATCAATGTCCAGTTGGGGCCAGTAAAACTGGTCAGGAGAAAGGCGTTGAACGTCGTAAATCCGGGCCACAGACGCCTCTTTAAACGCGGGGTAATCGTCAAATGGAATAAAATACTCGCGGTCATCCACCAGCATCCAAAAACCGATTGCGCTGATATTGGTAACTTCACTGTGAGAAATGTTGATGCCAGGCTGATCTGAACTCATCTTCGCGCTCCCTTACAATATTCTCTATCTTGCGCAGATCTTTGGTTGACAAATTGTAAAAATCTGCCAGCGCAACAATTGGCTCCAGCCAGAATTTGGCTGTACCATCAGCGGTGGCAATGTGAACATGCATCCGGGGTTCTTCCCGGCTGTTAAAGAAAAAGCGGTACGGCCCGTCCCGAAAAATGGTTGGAGACACAACAACCTCGCAATCACATTGTTTATAAAATTATACCACGCTTCTGCAAATATACGATACCCCCGCGTTTGGCCCAAATGTTTGATTTATGCTAAACTACCAAACTTGAAAATCCGAACCCACACACTCAGGGGCAAGGCGGCTCCGCGAGCATTTTTTCACGGCGCGCCTTGCCCTTGCTGGTATGCAGACAAAAACAAATTAGAGGTTGCAGCGTATGTCATCAAACGGACACCCCAAAACATTATTTGAAAAAATCTGGAATCAACACGTAGTTGTCAACGAGCCGGGAAATCCCGCCGTCATTTACATTGACCTGCACCTGATTCACGAAGTCACCTCGCCGCAAGCCTTTACCGGCCTGCGAGAAAAAGGGCTGAAAGTTCGGCGTCCGGATAAAACCATTGCCACCATGGACCACGGCATCCCCACCACCCCGCCGGACATCCCCATTGAAGACGTGATGGTCATCCGCCAAATCAGCCAGCTTGAAAAAAACTGCGCCGAATTTGGCATTCCGCTGTACGGACTCAACAGCCCCAACCGGGGCATTGTCCACGTAATTGGCCCGGAAAACGGCCTGACCCAACCCGGAATGACCATTGTCTGCGGCGACAGCCACACCAGCACCCACGGCGCATTTGGCACGCTGGCCTTTGGCATTGGCACCAGCGAGGTGGAACACGTGCTGGCTACCCAAACCCTGCTGCAAGTGAAACCCAAAACCTTTGCCGTGCGCGTTGACGGCACACTGGCCCCCGGCGTCTCGGCCAAAGACATCATCCTCAATTTAATCTCGCGGATTGGCATTGGCGGCGGCACCGGCCACGTGTTTGAATATATGGGCAGCGCCATTCGCGGGCTGAGCATGGAAGAACGGATGACCATCTGCAACATGTCCATCGAAGGCGGGGCGCGGGCCGGCATGGTGGCGCCGGATGACACCACCTTTGAATACATTGCCGGCCGCAAGCACGCCCCCAAAGGCGCAGATTGGGACGCCGCCGTGGCCGAATGGCGGCAGCTCCCCACCGACGACGGGGCCGTGTTCGACAAGGAAATTGTCATCAACGCCAATGAACTTGAACCGATGATTACCTACGGCACCAACCCCGGCATGGGCATGAAAATCAGCGACGCCATTCCAGACCCGGCCACTGTAAAAGACGTCAGCGAGCGCCAAACGCTGGACAAAGCGCTTAAATATATGGATTTGCAACCCGGCCAACCGCTGCTGGGCCACAAAGTAGACGTGGTCTTTTTGGGAAGCTGCACCAACTCGCGCATCAGCGATTTGCGGCTGGCCGCCGGCCTGCTCAAGGGGCGCAAGGTTGCCGGCAATGTGCGGATGATGGTGGTTCCCGGCAGCCAGCAGGTCAAACAGCAGGCCGAAGCCGAAGGGCTGGACCAGATTTTCAAGGCCGCCGGCGCAGAATGGCGAGAGGCCGGCTGCTCGATGTGCATTGCCATGAACGGCGACCAACTGGCGCCGGGGCAGTACGCTGTCAGTACCAGCAACCGCAATTTTGAAGGCCGGCAGGGCAAAGGCGGGCGCACCTTTTTAGCCAGCCCGCTCACCGCCGCCGCCACCGCCATCACCGGCCAAATCACCGATGTTCGCACCCTGTTGGGTTAACGGAGGCACAACAAATGGAAAAATTCACCACACTCAGCGCAACCATGGTCGCTATTCCCACAGAAAATATTGACACCGACCAGATTATCCCGGCTCGCTTTCTCAAAGTAACCGACAAAGCCGGCCTGGGCGACAACCTCTTTTTTGACTGGCGCTACAACGCAGACGGCTCGCCCAAAGCCGATTTTGTACTCAACACCGAACAGGGCAAAAAGGCCAAAATTCTGGTGGGCGGCGATAATTTTGGCTGCGGTTCCAGCCGCGAACACGCGCCGTGGGCCATTATGGGCTACGGCTTTAAAGCGGTCATTTCTACCAGCTTTGCCGATATTTTCCGCAATAACTCGCTCAAACTGGGGTTACTGCCCATTGTGGTTGACAAAGACACCCACCTCCAGTTAATGAGCCTCATTGAAGAAGAGCCGGATACCCAAGTGACCATTGACCTTGAGGCCCAAACCCTGCAACTGCCGGACGGCCGCAAAGTCAGTTTTCCAATTGACAACTTCAGCAAAACGTGCATTCTCAACGGCGTAGACCAGTTGGGCTACCTGCAAAGCCACGCTGCCGCCGTAGAATCGTTTGAAGCCCGGCACCCGGCCCGCGTCAACACGCTGGCCGCCGGGTAAACATCGGATTGACGATTTACGATTTTGGGTTTACGATTGGTCTTTGCCCATTTTTAACAATCCCTTTTTACAGAAAGGATACACCGATGTCCAACCAACAGATTTATGACCTGCTCGGCGATAAAGCCGACGATATGTTGAACCACGTTTGCCGGGGGATTCCCAAAGAATCTATTTACGCCCCCGGCCCCGATTTTGTGGACCGCGTTTGGTCGCAGTCTGACCGCACCCCGCAGGTGCTGCGCAGTTTGCAGGCGCTGTACAACCACGGCCGGCTGGCCGGCACCGGCTACGTCTCTATTTTGCCGGTGGACCAGGGCATTGAACACACCGGCGGCGCATCATTTGCGCCCAACCCGGCCTACTTTGACCCGGAAAACATTGTCAAACTGGCGATGGAAGGCGGCTGCAACGCTGTGGCCTCCACGCTGGGCGTGCTGGGTGCTGTCAGCCGCAAATACGCCCACAAAATCCCGTTTCTGGTCAAATTGAACCACAACGAACTGCTCACCTATCCCCAAAAATATGACCAGGTAATGTTTGCCGGCGTCAAACAGGCGTGGGATTTGGGCGCAACAGCCGTTGGAGCCACCATCTACTACGGCTCGGCAGAAAGCAGCCGCCAGATTGTGGAAGTCAGCGAAGCCTTTGCCTACGCCCACGAGCTGGGCATGGCCACCGTGCTGTGGTGCTACCTGCGCAACTCGGCCTTTAAAAAGGACGGCGTAGATTACCACACCGCCGCCGACACCACCGGCCAGGCCAACCATCTGGGCGTCACCATTCAGGCCGATATTGTGAAGCAAAAACTGCCGGAACGCAACGGCGGTTTCCCGGCTATCGGTTTTGGCAAATCCAACCCCAAAATGTACGGCGAACTGGTTAGCGACCACCCCATTGATTTGGTGCGCTGGCAGGTTGCCAATGATTACATGGGCCGCGTGGGGCTGATTAACTCCGGCGGCGCGTCCGGCAGCAACGATTTTGCCGATGCCGTGTTCACCGCCGTTGCCAACAAACGCGGCGGCGGCATGGGGCTGATTTCCGGGCGCAAAGCCTTCCAGCGCCCCATGGCAGAAGGCGCCAAACTGCTCAATTTGATTCAGGATGTCTACCTTGACGAGGAAATTACCATCGCGTAATCTCCCCGCTACCCAAGTTCAGTGAACAAAGGGCCGGGGAGTAGCTTTGCGCTACCCGGCCCTTTTTAATTTATGTCAAACTGAAGGAACTGTATCCAAATGATGTCACACACTCGCAGCACAGAAAGAGGTGTCAATCGGGTGACAGCCGCAGGTTGGGCTGTCGCCCGCGGCATTGGAAATCTCCGTTAACCCGATATTTTGTTTGGCCCACTTCAACAATTCGGCGTGGTTCATTTTAACAGATTTTCAACTTCACAAATTCATCAGCTTGCATGCCCGGTTAAAACGTAAAACGTAATGCGCGATTCAGGCCAAAATTTTTACGTTTTACGCTTTACGTTTTCCGCAGGTATCCGGCAGAACCAACAAATTTGTAAAGTTAATGGGTGCGGGCTAATGA
>RFJF01000674.1 GCA_003695455.1 Chloroflexota bacterium | reverse complement strand
CCTCCGGGCTGATGGCCCACTCCAGCAGCGGCGCTTCGTCCGCTGCGCCTTCGGCCAGCGCCTCCATTTGGTCCCAAATGTGGTAGCGCTTGTTGATTTCCAGCGCCGAGGGGGAAAGTTCCTTGCCGGTGGCATAGGCCGGGCAGGCTTCCTGACAGCGGCTGCACATAATGCAGGCAAAGGGATCGACCAACTGGGTTTGGCTCAAATCGAACAGGGTAGCCGCGCCAAACTGCTCCAGACTCTCGTCCTCAAAATCAATCGGCTCCGGCGCGCCCGGCGCCCGGTCCGGCGGACGGCTCATAAAATTGAACGGCCCCACAAACAGGTGCGCGTGTTTGGTGTAGGGAAAGTACGGCAAAAAGGCCAGAATCAGCCCCAGCGCCAGCCACCAACTGATGTGCCAGCCGACCAGTTGAGCCGTCTCCGGCAGGCCGCCGAGGGGGATCGCCAGCAGGCCGGCAAAGGGCTGCCACGGATCGCCGCCGTGCAGGGCCACCAGAAATGCCGCCCCCAAAAACCGGAAACCGACGTGGCCCAAAATGAAACCGCCCACCAGCAGCGAATCTTTGCGCATTCCGGCGGCGGCTTTGGGGTGCAGAGTTACATTCTGGCGGATGGTCAGCACCGGTGTGTTGGCGATGAAGCGGCGCACCAGAAAATAAACCATTCCCACCAGCACGGCCACGCTCAACAGATCGGCCAGCAGTCGGAACAGGCCACCCGCCGCACCGGGAATGTGGAAGCCGGGAATCATCCCTTCCAGCATATCCACAATGTTGACCAGCACGTAGTAGATAAATCCCCAGGCAATGAAATAGTGGAACAGCGACGTAATTTTGCGGCGGCGGATGATGTTTCCCTGCGTGAACAGCGCCGCCAGTCCGGTTCCAATTTTGCTGCCCAGGTTATCCAGCGCCAGCGATCCCTGCCCGCGCTGCACCACGGCCCACATTTTGCCAAACGTGCCGTAGGCCAGATACAGCGACACCCCCACGGCAATGATGAACAGGATTTTTTCGATGAGTGACAGCATAATCCGCTCCAGAATCAGTTGGGTGAGTGTGGTGAGTTCATTGAGTTAATAGAGTTGATGGAGTTTGCGAAGTCAAATTCTCCACACACGCCACAAACTCCACGCACTCTACAAACTCTATCAACCCGATAACTCACTTTTCGAGCCGTGCCTTGAATTCCCGGGTCAGGGCCGGCACAATCTCAAACAGGTCGCCCACAATACCGTACTGCGCCACCCTGAAGATGGGCGCATCCGGGTCTTTGTTGATCGCCACAATTACTTTTGAGGTTTTCATTCCGGCCAAATGCTGGATGGCCCCGGAAATACCGCAGGCGATGTACAAATCCGGCTGGACAGTTTTGCCGGTTTGCCCCACCTGGTGGGCGTAGGGAATCCAGCCCGAATCGACGGCTACCCGGCTGGCCCCCAGCGCCCCGCCGAGCGTGTCGGCCAGTTCCTGCACCGGGGCAAAGCCGTCCGGGCCGCCCACACCCCGCCCGCCGGAGACAATGACGTTGGCGTCGGTCAGGCTGACCTGCCCGCCTCCGGCGCTCAGCCCCTGCACTTTGGTGGGGATGTCGGCTTCTGCCAGCACCGCCGCCACGGGAGTTACCTCACCGCTGCGGGCGGCGTCGGCTTCCGGCGCGGCAAACACCCGCCGCCGCACGGTTGCCATCTGCGGCCGGACGTTGCCAAATTCAATTTGCGCCACCAGGTTGCCCACCAGCACCGGGCGGGTAGCCTGCAACCGTCCGTTCTCCGCCGACAGGCCGGTGCAATCCTGGGCCAGCCCCACGCCCAGTTTGGCGGCCACGTAGGCGGCCAGTTCCAGCCCGTTACTACTGGCGCCCATCAGCAACGCCGCCGGCTGCTGCTCTTGTGCCAGCCGGGCGATGACCGCGGCGTAGGGTTCCAGCCGATAATCGGCCAGGGTGGGGTCGTCGGCCAGCAGGGCGGACTCTGCGCCCCGGTGGATGGCTTCATCGGCCAGGCTGCGCACGTCTGCGCCCAGCACCAGCGCCACCACCGAGCCGCCCAGTTGGCCGGCCACATTTCGGGCCGCGCCCAGCGCTTCCCAGGCAATGGAATCGTGTTGTTCAATCCAGACAAAGACATCGTTGCTCATTGGATTTTGCTCCTAAATAATTTTTTCGGCCAGCAGGCGGTCAACCAGCGTTTTGGCCGCTTCGTCGGGCGTGCCGCCGATGATTTCCACCTGCGCGTCGCGCGCCGGGGGCAGTTCCACCACCGGCCAGCTCACCTGCGAGCCGGCTGCCCCCACCTGTCCGGCATCCAGCCCCAACTCGGCCGGCCCCCAGACGGGAATCTCTTTTTTGGCCGCTTTGCGGATTTGCATAAAACTGGGGTAGCGCGGCTCGTTGATTTCCTTGACCACGCTCATCACCGCCGGCAGCCGGCTGCTGACCGTCTGGCGGCCTGTGTCTATCGCCCGCTCCACGGTGATGGTTTGCGCTGCCGGGTCAACAGCGGTAATGGCCGCCACATACGAAAGCTGCGGCACGTCCAGCAGGGCCGCGGTTTGCACGGCGGTGGCGTGGTTGCCGCCGTCAATGGATGAGCGGCCGGCAATGACCAGGTCAACATCGCCCAGCTTGCGAATGGCCGCCGCCAGCGCCCGGGCTGTTGCCAGCGTGTCGCCGCCGTCAAAGGCCGGGTCCGATAGCAGCACCGCTTCATCGGCGCCCATGGCCAGCCCCCGCTTGAGGGCTTCGGCGGCGGCGGGGTCGCCCAGGCAGAGCAGAGTCACACTGCCGCCGTGCGCCTCGCGCAGTTTCAGCCCCTCTTCAATGGCGTACTCATCCCACGGATTGATAATCCGCGGCCCACCGGCCATCAATTGCAGGCCATCCATGCTGGCCGAAAGCTGGGCTGTATCGGGTGTTTGTTTCATCAGCACTACTATTTTCATTGATTTTGCTCCTGTGAGAATAGGATTCAGGGGTCGGGAGTCAGGAATTAGGGGTGAGTCTCGGGGCATGTCACCCTGAGCCAAGCGAAGGGTCTCCCGACCGGTAAAATGAAATTTTGGCGTGATTCACTTTTGCGGGTTTTCAACTTTACAAATTCACCGGTTTGTTTGCCCGGTTAAAACGCACAATAAGTCTTAACGATTAATAATTAACAATTAATTGTTGTGGTCTGCAAATCAAGCTGTTGGTAAATCTGGTTGCACACCGAGGCAGCCCAGTTGTTCAGCTTTTGCGTTTCAACATCCAGCAGGGGCCGCCGGGTTTGCACCTGCAAAATTGGCGCGCCCGCCGCAATCACTGTTTCCGG
>RFJF01000673.1 GCA_003695455.1 Chloroflexota bacterium | reverse complement strand
GTTGAGCGGGCCAAAGTGGGTACGGCTTCCGTCGCTCAAAATGACGCCGGTTTCCAGCACGTGGTCGGCAGTCATGCCGTACATAATCGAGTGACTGCCGGTGGAGTTGTTCGATACAATGCCGCCCATGGCGGCGCGGTTGCTGCTGGCAGGGTCCGGCCCAAATTGCAGCCCCAGCGGGCGCAGGTGCAGGTTGAGTTCATCCAGCACAATGCCGGGCTGCACCCGAACCCACTTTTCTTCCTGATTCACTTCCAGTACCTGATCCAAGTGGCGGGTAAAGTCAATGACCAGCGCTTCGTTGACGGCCTGCCCGGCCAGGCTGCTGCCCGCGGTGCGCGGCAACAGCGGCACGCCGTATTTGTTGGCGGCCTCCACGGCGGCGTGAACGTCCTCGATGGTTTTGGGGATGAGCACGCCGTACGGTTTTACCTGGTAAATGCTGGCATCGGTGCTGTAGAGGGTCAGACTGTAATCATCAACGCGCAACTCGCCGGCCACGTGCCGGCCCAAATCGTTTAAAAAATCGTGAATCACTGATGTTTGCATCGGTTGTTTCTCCCGCTGTTTTGTCTGATTTTAGCAGATTGTGCAGGCCAGGAATACTTGCGCCAGGTTGTGAGAAATGATACAGCCACATTGCCTTAATCTAACATTAAACGGAGAAATTGTCCAGATATTGCCGCCCGAAAATTACGGGCCGGCAACGTCTGTTCTGATGAAAATGTTGAGATGCTTGCTGCCCCAGAGTGATGGCTCTGCGGTGCGTTGCATATCGTCCGGCAAAAAGACCGGTTGTGTGCGGCGTGTGTACCGGCTTTGAACCGGACTCTTTAAAAATGCCTCGATGAAAATATCGTAGCTGACAATGATTTCGGGGTTGACTTCTTCAATCAACCCCACCGGAATGGCCCCGATGTGCCCGCCGCTGCGCTCCTGCGGAATTTTCATCGGGTGGTAGCGCAACGCCTCCGGCGAAACCAGCCCGGCCCCGTCAACAATTTTGCCCCGGAAGCCGTAGCCCAGCCCGCCAATTTCAGAGGTCATCAGCGTGGCGGCGGGGTAGTCGCGGTACAGTTGCTTTGCCACCGCCCGGTAGTGGCGCACGCGGGCGCCGGCGGCAAAGGCGGGGTAAAGGCCGGGGTCAATGGCCGCGCCGGCCATCACCGCGCCCAACCCGGCAAACTGGGTTGCCAGAAACGGCGCCAAAACCAGCGCCGCGCCGGTTCGCCAGCCGATTCCGGACGTTGAGGCTGCGGCCTGCGTCATGGCAAACAGCAAGGGAACCGCGTACAACGGAACGTACCACGGAAAAATGTAGGTGCTGTTGGCGATGTACGCCGCCAGCGTCAGCGCTCCCCAGCCGGCCATCAGGGCGGCAAACTGCGCCCGCCGCCGCACCATCGGGTCAGCAGCAGCGCGGTTCATTTTGAAAATGAGGTAGCCGGTAACGGACACGGCCACCAGTGTTACGGCAATTTTGACCACCACCAGCCACAGGTCGTTGGCGGCGGCGGGCAGCGCGCCGGGCAGCAGCGAATCGGCTGCCACGCGCAGAACCAGCAGCGGGTGAACCGCGTACACAATCGCTTTGGCGGTGATGGTGTTGGGTAGCAGGGTTTCAAAATAGTACAGGTCGAACAGCACAAATGGCAGCGCGCCCGCCGCCGAAAAGGCCAGCAATCTGCCGGCAGGCATTTTTTGCCACAAATACGCAGTGGTCAATGCCAACCCAAACAGAATCACCAGTTCCAGCCGAAAGAAAACGGCGGCGCTCAGAAACAGCAGGGCTGCGGGCCGGCGCGCCCACAGCAGATTCAACCCCGCACCCGCCAGCAGCAGCGCCAGCGAGCTTTCCATCAGCCCGATGCTGGGCTGGACGGTGACGGCCAAATACAGCACAAAAAACAGGGCCGGAAAAATAGTTTTTTTGGCCGGGGGAATCAACCGGCCCAGCAGCCGGGTAAAAAGCAGCGCCCCGGCCGCAGTGACCAGGGCGTTCAACCCGGCAATCATTGCCGGAAGGTGAGCATCTGCCGCCTGCCCGGCGGCCCGGATGAGCAGCGCCAGCAGAATTGTCCAGCCGGTGGATGAACTGGCTTTTACCGCGTCATCGGGGTTGAAATAGGGCTGGCCGGTGGTTGCCAGATTTTGCGCAATTCTAAAGTGAATGTAGGCGTCGTCATCGGCGTAGGCAAAAAGCCGGCTGTGCAGCCAGAACATCACAGCCAGCGCGGCCAGCAGAGCCAACAGGTATATCCGGGTGCGGTTACCAGAAATTGTTGCTTGCGTCATCACCAAAAATTATAAACCACATTGGGACTGCAAGCAACGGTTGCCAACCATCCAATCATCCTGCAACCGCCAGCCGCTGAACCGTGCGCCGCGACGGGGCGGGCAGGTAGTGGTCCCAGCGCAGGACCTCTTCCAGTTGGTAGACGCCACGGACAACCTCGCGGGTGGCGGGGTCCAGGTGCCGGATGGCACCGTCCAGCGTTTCCAGCGCGGTGGCTTTGGCCAGCGCTTCGCTCACTTCTGCGGGCAGTTCGATGGTTTGCAGGTTGATGCTTTTGAACACAATGCCCAGCGGGTTGAGCCGGTCGGCCAGCAGGTGGTTCAATTGACGCTCCAGCCGGTCACGCACGGCAGGGTCGAACAGGTCGCGGGCGGTGTGCCCGCCGATGTAGCGCCGCAGCAGAATGTCGGCGTTGCGGTGGATGGCGCGTTCGGCGTGGGGCAAGGCGCGCAACCGCTGGCTGCGGCTTTCGGTGATGGATTGGGGGTTTGCGGCAAAAATGCCGGACCACTCAATTTGCACCGGAATGCCGTCGCCGGTGGCAATGGCGCGGGCCTGCCCGGCAACCAGCCGGGTTTTGGTGGGAATTGTCAACTCAATGCGCTCGAAGGGGCGCAAAAAGTGGCGGCCTGCCGGCAGGGTGCGGGTGATGAATCCGTGACGGCTGGCGATGACGGCGGCGTGGTCTTCGGGTACAATCACCAGACTGCGCCGGACCATCCACGCGGCAACCCCTGCGGCGATGAACACAGACAGTGCGAATAAAATTAACATGCTGAGCCTCCGGGTCAGAGTACAGATTCCAGAGAACAGAATCCAGACGAATAAATATTGTTAGTGTTACACTTACAATAATCGAAAAAACACTTTTTGTCAAT
>RFJF01000672.1 GCA_003695455.1 Chloroflexota bacterium | reverse complement strand
TCTTCCATCAGTTGCCGGCCCACGGTTTGCAAAATTTCAAAGCTGACAAAATTGCTGCCGGTCTGGTTGAGGTAGTCAACCAGATTTTTGCACAACACCTGGGTGTAATAGGGATGCCCGCCGGCATCGCGGTAAATCCAGTCAATAACGCCGCGCGCAAACGAGGCCTGCCCGCGCGGAATTCCGTCTTCGATGAGCGTTTTCACATCGTCCCGGTTGAGCGGGTTTAGTTCAAGCCGGCTGAGCACGCCAAACAACGGCGAGCCGTAAATTTGCCGCTGTTTGTACAGCCCCAATGTTGATGAAATAATCCAGCACACTTTGCGCGTGTGTTGCCCGGTTTCTGTGAGCAGGGCGCGAACGTTGGCGTCAATATCGCTGTGAATCAACTCGTACACCCGGTCATATTCATCCAGCAAAATCAAAATTTTGGCGTTGGGGTTGTTGAGATCGGCCAGCAGCCGGGCCAGTTCATATTCAACCTGATTCACTGAAATGGGGCCGGGGTAGGTTAGTGATAGCTGTTGGGCGTACTCTTCAACAATGATTTTGGGTTCGTTTCTCCGAACCGCCACACATTCGCGCACCTGGCGCAGAATTTCAAAATAGAAAGGGTTGGCATTGGCGCTTTCTTTGTGCAGACGCATCAGGCTGACAAAAGCCGGCAGGTAATTATCCAGCCGGTCAAAACGCGGGTCGGTTAGCCCAAACGTGTGGCGGGCGTTGTCTTCGTTTAAAATTATTTTTCTCACCATGTACAGAAATGTGGTTTTGCCCACCCGTTTGGGCGCCCAGAGCAGGTAATTGAGTGGCTGCTCAATCAGCGTGGCCGCCAGCGAAACCAGTTTTCCGCGCCGGTCTGCGCCGTAAAATTTTTCCGGGGCCAAAATGGGGCTGCCGTCGCCGCCGCTGAAGCGCATGGTGATGGGCGTAAAATGTTGCGGCTGCACGGTTTGCACCGGCCACGACCAGTGAATCTCGCGGGAAAGCGTGCGGGCAGATTTGGGGTCAGACGGGTGCGGGGCGCGCTGCCAGGTACACGTAACGGTGATGTTGAGGGTGTCACCCTGGGGCACAATGGAGTATGCCGGCAGGTTTTGCGCCTGTTGCTGCCCGCCAAACAGCACGGCAACTTCACGGTGGTAGCCGGTTGATTCGGTATCATCAAACAGGGTTGCCATTTCAAAACTGCCGTCCGGTTTGAGTTGAAACCTGACATTGTGCGCCGGAATGTGGCTGTAATTTGTGAGCCTGAACGAAAAGCGGGCCTGCTGGCCGCGGTAGAACTGTTCCTGCCGGGTGACCGGGTCCAACTCTATCTGCACTTGCGGATCGGTGTCCATCCGTTGAATGAGTTGGTCAATATTTTGGGCGGCAAGCCGGTACAGCAGGTTGAGGGTATCAAATTCGTGGGGCGGGCCGGAAATCTGCCGCCGGTGCGGCACAAGCAACAGCGTGTTGAGATTGCGCAGGGCAATGATTTGGTCATCAATGTCAAATCGAGCCTGAATCATCTCTTTGAGTTGCAAAAAGATGAGCAGCGCCAGCAGCTCTGACAGAAATTCATTGCCAAACAGGTGCGGAATCCGGGGGAAAACATTTTCAACAGCCGGTGAATTGGGCCAAAATTGCGGCCGCAGCCGGTTAAAGTTTTGCTCAAACCAACGGGTAAACTCTGCCGCCTGTATTTCATCGGTAATTTGCACAAAGCCGTTAACCGCTTCTTCGCTGAAATCCCGAAACTGCCCCAGCGCCGGAAATTCGCGCAGCAGATGGTTTGTTGCTTCTGCAGCCGGCACATCGTATAACACGGCCAACATGGCATTGGATACCACAGCAAATTCACGAAAAATAGTGGTTGTGCCGGCATCATCAACCATTTCACCCGTGTTGGCCTGCAAGTAGCGGTTGGCTTGTTCGTTAATTGCCTGCGTCCGGATGAGCAGGCGTTCGCGGGCCGCCGGGCCACCGGCCTGATTCACATCGTCACAAAACCAGTGAGACCACACATTAAAGAGGGTGCGGGTGGAATCGGGAACGGGCGGGTCAAATCCGTTTGCCGGGTTGAGTACGCGAATCAGATTTTGGTAGGCCTTGCGGCCAACGGTGCGGGGCGTGCCGGCGCAGCGATTGAGCAGCAAACAACCGCGCAGCGCCTGCTCAACTGCGGCTGTTTTGCCCGGATTTTGGCTGCTGAGCAGGCAAAGCGTGTGGCCGTAGGCGCGTTGTTCGGGCAGTTGCCACAGAATATTGCCCAGTTTACCGGTTGCTGGTTCGGCCACGGGCAGTGCAGAAACCGACACCGGGCCGGGTGTTTGGGGCGGCAGTCCGTTGTTTGGGGCGATTGTTTGGAACAGCGCAAGCTCAGACCCTTTTAACTTTTGCGGCGTGCGGTAGTAAAAGGTGTGGGGCGGGGCCGGTTTGACCTCGACAGCCAGCAGGTCGGCGGCGGGTGCGGACACGCTGCGGCAGGCGATTTCGGCTTCAATCTGGCGGCGAACCGGCTGCGCTGTTTCCGGGGGTAAATCGGCGTGGGTTTGCCACAGGCGGCGCAGTTGTTGCAGGGCGGCCAGCCACAGGCCGGGAGTGTGTGTGGCCGCAAATGCTGGCCGCAGGTTGTGCCAGAGCGCTTGTTTTGGCAGCAGGCGGTGCTGGTGCAGCAGGTGGCGAATCTCCTGCAACCCAAAAATAATGTGCGCCCGCGCAAACAGGTGGCGGTGGGTAGACCACTGCCATTGCTTGAACGGCAGCGCGCCGGTTGGGGACGGCGCGTTGGTGAGCAAACTCATGCGCCACTGGTCCAGCCGGTGCAACCCGGCCGGCGGTGCGGGTGGAAAACGGGCCAACAGGCGATCCGGGCGGGTTTCTGCCGGCCCAATTTCCGGCAAAATGACAAGCGCCAACGGTGTCACACCCCGGCTGCCAAACTGGCGCAGCAGCCACGGAGTCACCAACTCGGCCAGCGCCGCAGACAGATGGGCAACGGAATCGCCGGCCCAACTTAAATTTTGGTGTACCAGACTGCGGGCCAGTTGCACGCCGGTATTCAGGTGATTTTCAAGGTAGTGGGTTTGCTGCGCCAACGGCCGGTGACGAATGAGCTGGCCCACAAATTCTGAAATGGAGTAGAATTTGGGCGGCGATGTGGGCAAGGCCCAGTGCCACAAATGCAACGCCTGAAAACCAATCACCAGCGCATCGGGGTCGGCCAGATATTCATCAACCAGATTTTTGGTGTTGGGGTGTTCCAGCGCGGCCT
Organism: Chloroflexota bacterium; assembly: GCA_003695455.1. Taxonomy (GTDB): domain Bacteria; phylum Chloroflexota; class Anaerolineae; order 4572-78; family J111; genus J095. The sequence continues at coordinate 796 of RFJF01000672.1, read as the reverse complement.
GGGTGATGTTGCCCTCTGAAACGGGGGCGTGCCGGCCCAGGTACAAATGCAGCCATTCCGGCGATGTTTGCCCCCGGTGAACTATAGTTATGAGGTTGCGCAGCGCGTACGGGTTTTGCAATTGCTGCTCTGCGGCTACCAGTCTCGCATCATTGTTGGGGTAGAACATTGATTGTTCCTGAAAGTTGGTTGGGTTTGGCCGGGATTTATCCGGACTGTAGGTCAGGCTGAAGCCTGACACACCACATTTTCTGTAAGTCTGAAACCCCTGTTCATCACTGCCTCTACGTAGTCGGCGGCGTTCAGACCGTGGCTTTCCAGTACGGCCTGAATCTGTTCAAAAGCGTGGTTGATGTCATCCAGTGCGTGGGTGCGGGCCGGGCTGTTGCTGTTGGGGGGCCGCAGGGCGGCAATTTCCGGGAACTCGGCGACCCGGCCGGGGCCAGTGCGACACAGCGCGTGCAACAGCCAGCCGGCAGCGCCAAAATCCAGCAGGTCGCCGTTGAGCCGGGCCTGAACGTGGCCGGCGCCGGTGCAGTGCAAATAGAGCCGCTGCCGGCGGTTTTGCACAAAAAAGGCCAGTGATTCCGGCGGCGGAAATTCACTGGCCCGTCTGCTGCGCAGCCACGAGCGCCAACAGGGGTGAATGCAGAAACCCTCATCGGTGGATTTCAGGTAGCCGCGGCGGGCCAGTTCGGCGGCGTCATTTTCGTCATCCGGGGTGATGAAGCTGGCCGGGCCAATGTTCCCGTCGCTTTGCGCCCAGCGCCACAGGTTATGCCGCTCAGCCGGGGTG
>RFJF01000062.1 GCA_003695455.1 Chloroflexota bacterium | reverse complement strand
TTCATCTCGTCTTGACATACCTGAACTTTAACGATTTTATCGCTTTACGCAACTATAGCTCAATTAATTCCATCTGCTGAGTAAATACGAAAAAGAAACGTTGTTGCAGGAAATTCACCACCGCGTCAAAAACAATCTGCAAATTGTGGCCAGCCTGTTATCGTTGCAATCACAGTTTCTGGCATATCCCGCAGCGCTGGATGCGCTGGCCGAAAGCCAGACCCGCGTTCGGTCTATGGCTATGATTCACGAGCAGTTGTACCGCTCCGGCAACCTGGCCCAACTTGATTTTGCCGACTACGTCAGTACGCTCAGCCGGCAGGTGTTGCGCTCGTACCGGGGCAAAGTGGGTGCGGTTAATCTCCAAATCTCGGTTGACAATGTATCGCTGCCGCTGGACACCGCCATTCCCTGCGGATTGCTCATTACAGAAATACTCTCCAATGCCGTCAAACACGCCTTCCCCGATTTCCGCAGCGGGCAAATCTGCATTAATTTCTGCCGTTGCGATGGCGATAATTTTCAGCTGACGATTACAGACGACGGAGCAGGTTTTCCGGCCGAGCTAGCCGGCTGCCTGATGAAAAACGGGCTGACAGGGCCGTGTGTGCAATCGCTGGGGTTGCAGTTGATTGACAGCCTGACCCACCAACTGGACGGCAAAATTCGGTTCGACAGCCAACCCGGGGCCACCGTGTTTGAAATCACCTTCCCCGCCGGCGAGGAATTTTATCCGGCAGAAACCACCACACCAAATATGATGCAGGCGTAGGCCGGCGGCAACGCAGTTGCCAGCGCCAGCCAGCCCCACAATCGAGCGTCATCCGGCCAACCAGCCGCTTCCGGCGTGAACCACGCCAGAGTTGCAGCCAGTGGGGCATTTTTCGCTGTTTGACCGCGGCCCGCAAATACAATCCAAAAAACAGGGGAAAAAGCAGCGCAGGGTACAGCAATCACAACGGCGGCAGGGATACATTCAGCGCAAAAAACTGGCCCAAAATTGCCGCCGCCCCAAAATTCCCAATGCTCCCACCTCGATATATAATCGATTAGGGAGCAGGGAGTAATGGCCTACTTCTTACTTCTTACTCCCTACTCCATACTTCACGAGTATACATTTTTTCTTGCACAAAGCACAAGCTTTTTGCCAAAAAGCACCTACTTTATACCAGGAGCAACGTATGCCCCACACCCCTTCCGCCGCCACTACCGCATTTCTGGCCCGCTCGCCGTTTGGCCTGTTCATCAACGGCGAATGGAGCGAGTCTGGCGACGGGCAGAGTTTTGCCGCCGCCAACCCGTCGGACGGCGCCGAACTGGCCCAACTGGCGCAGGCCACCGCCGCCGATGTAGACCGGGCCGTGACCGCCGCCCGCGCTGCGCTGTCCGGGCCGTGGAGTCACCTCTCGCCTGCCGACCGCAGCGCCCTGCTGCGCAATCTGGGCAACCTGATTACCGCCCACGCCGCGGAACTGGCCGAACTGGAATCGCTGGATAACGGCAAACCCATCCGCCACACCCGCGCCATTGATGCCCGCGTGGCGGCACGGCAGGCGTACCACTTTGCCGGCTGGCCCACCAAAATCTCCGGCGAAACCCCCGCCGTCTCCATTCCCAACCACCTGGTCTACACCCGCCGCGAGCCGGTGGGCGTGGTGGGCATCATTATTCCGTGGAACTACCCGCTCATCCACACCCTGCAAAAAATCTCGCCGGCGCTGGCCTGCGGCAACACCGTCATTTTCAAACCGGCAGAGCAGGCTTCGCTGGTTGCCCTGCGATTGGCGGAACTGTTTGCGCAGGCGGGCTTTCCGCCGGGCGTGGTCAACATTCTCACCGGCGATGGCCCCACCACCGGCGCGGCCATCGCCAATCATCCCGGCATCAACAAAGTGCAGTTCACCGGCTCGCTGGCGGTGGGCCGCACAGTGATGCAGGCCGCGGCGGGCAGCCTCAAACGGCTGGCGCTGGAGTTGGGCAACAAAGCGGCCAACATTATTTTTGCCGACGCCGACCTGTCGGAAGCAGTGCCGGGCGCATTCAAGGCCGCGTTCGGCAACACCGGCCAAAGCTGCGTGGCCGGTTCGCGGCTGTTTGTCCAGCAGGACATCGCCGCCGATGTCACCCGCCAACTTGCCGAACGCGCCGCAACGGTCAACATCGGCCACGCGCTGAACCCCGCCACCGAACTTGGCCCCATCATTGACCGGGCGCAGTTTGAGGCGATTTCGGGCTACATTCACCGGGCCAAAGCGCAGGGCGCAACGCCCGTGTTCGGCGGGCAGCGGCTCACCGGCGGCGATTTTGAGCGTGGTTTCTATTTGCCGCCCACCCTGTTCAGCGGCGTGCCGGACGACGCCGAGCTGGCCTGCGAGGAAATTTTTGGCCCGGTGGTGACGGTGCATCCCTTTGAATCGGAGGCGGAGGTCATCCGCCGGGCCAACGCCACCCCCTACGGGCTGGCTGCCGGCGTCTGGAGCCGCGACGTGGGGCGGGCGCATCGCGTGGCCGCGGCGCTGCAGGCCGGGGTGGTCTGGGTCAACACCTACGATATGTTCGACCCCGCCGCGCCGTTTGGCGGTTTCAAACAGAGCGGTTTTGGCCGCGACAACGGCCGCGAGGTCATCGAAGCCTACACCGAGGTGAAATCGGTGTGGGTCAAAACAGGGTGATGCCCGATGCCGCGCACGTTTGACGCCGTGGTGGTGGGCGCGGGCTACATCGGCTGCGCCATCGCCGCCGAGCTGGCTGCCGCCGGGTTGCGCACCGCCCTGCTGGATTGCGGCGGCGTGGCTGCGGGCGCATCGCGGGCCAATTACGGCAACGTGCAAATTCAGGATGCCGAGCTGGCTCACAGCCTGCCGCTGGTCACGTCGGGCGCGGCTGTCTTTAAAAATCTACCTGACGAGCAAGCAGCCGGCATTGGCTACCGGCCGCTGGGCAGTCTGTTGCTCATCGAAACCGAATCCCAGTGGCAGTTGATGGCGGCGCGCCTGCCCGCTCTGCACGCCGCCGGCATCCCCGCCGAACTGGTTTCCGCCCGTCGCCTGCCGGAACTTGAGCCGTTGCTCGATTCATCCAACGTGCTGGGCGCGTGCTACCACCCCCACGAGGCGCAAATTTACCCCTTTGCCCTGCTGCACGCCACCCTGCGCCGCGCCCGCGCCCACGGGCTGAGCCTGCACCTGCACACCAAAGTTACCAATTTTCAGGTGACGGGCGGACGGGTGAGCGGCGTGC
>RFJF01000671.1 GCA_003695455.1 Chloroflexota bacterium | reverse complement strand
CAATGGTATCTTCCTTAAAACTCACCCGAATGGTGTCACCTTCCTGAAATTCGCTGTTGAGCAGGGCCAACGCCAGCGGGTCTTGCAGTTCGCGCTGAATGGCCCGTTTGAGCGGGCGCGCGCCAAAGGTGGGGTCAAAGCCCACTTCGGCCAGGTGATATTTGGCCGCGTCGGTGAGCTCAAGATCAATTTTGCGCTCGGCCAGCAGACTGCGCAGGTGTTCAAGCTGAATATCCACAATTTTTACCAGGTCATCCCGGCTGAGCGCGTGGAAGACAATAATATCATCCACCCGGTTGAGAAATTCCGGCCTGAACTGCTGCCGCAGGGCGTGCATTACTTTTTCCTGTCCGGCCTCAGCCCCCAGTTCCATAATAAAATGGCTGCCGATGTTGCTGGTCATAATGACCACCGTATTTTTGAAATTTACGGTGCGGCCGTGACCGTCGGTTAGCCGGCCATCATCCAGCAGTTGCAGCAGGGTGTTGAACACCTCTGGGTGCGCCTTTTCAATCTCGTCAAACAGCACCACGCTGTACGGGTGGCGGCGCACAGCCTCGGTGAGCTGGCCGCCTTCGTCGTAGCCCACGTAGCCCGGCGGCGCACCAATGAGCCGGCTGACGGTGTGCCGTTCCTGGTATTCGCTCATATCAATGCGCACCATGTTGCTTTCGTCGTCAAACAAAAATTCTGCCAGCGCGCGGGCCAGTTCGGTTTTGCCCACGCCGGTTGGCCCCAAAAAGATGAAACTGCCGATGGGCCGGTTGGGGTCTTGTAACCCGGCCCGGCTGCGGCGCACGGCATTGGCTACGGCGCGAATGGCTTCATCCTGCCCAATAACGCGGCGGTGGAGCCGTTCTTCCATTTTGACCAGCTTTTCAACTTCGCCTTCCAGCAGTTTGCTCACCGGGATGCCCGTCCAGCGGGAAACAATGGCGGCAATCTGCTCGGAGTCTACCTCCTCGTTGAGCAGTGAGCCTTTTTTCTGGTATTCATCCAGCCGGGCCTGCTGCTGGTGGAGCTTTTCTTCCAGTTCGCGCAGGGTTCCGTAGCGCAGGCGGGCGGCGGTCTCCAGGTCGGCGTGGCGTTCAGCCTGGTCTATTTCTACCCGCACCCGGTCAATCTGCTCCATGGTGGCTCGCATATCTTGGATGAGGTTTTTCTCGTGTTCCCACTGGGCGGTCAGGGCCTGACTTTTCTCGCGCAGGTTGCCCAGTTCCTCTTCCAGCTTTTTCAGCCGTTCCTTGCTGGCCTTGTCTTTTTCCTTTTTCAGCGCCTCGCGCTCAATTTCAAGCTGCATAATGTGACGGTCAATCGCGTCAAGCTCGGTGGGCTTGCTGTCAATTTCTGTGCGCAGGCGGGCGGCGGCCTCGTCAATCAGGTCAATGGCCTTGTCCGGCAAAAAACGGTCGCTGATGTAGCGATGGCTGAGCGTGGCGGCGGCAATGACGGCGCCGTCCTGAATGCGCACACCGTGGTGCACCTCGTACCGTTCCTTGAGGCCGCGCAAAATGCTGATGGTGTCTTCAACCGAGGGTTCATCCACCAGCACCGGCTGGAAACGGCGCTCCAGCGCGGCATCTTTTTCTACATATTTGCGGTACTCATCCAGCGTGGTAGCGCCGATGGTGTGCAGCTCGCCGCGGGCCAGCATCGGTTTGAGCATGTTGCCGGCGTCCATTGCGCCTTCTGCCGCGCCCGCACCGACGACGGTGTGCAGTTCGTCAATGAACAGAATGATGCTGCCCTCGCTGCCGGTCACTTCCTGCAAAACGGCTTTGAGCCGTTCCTCAAATTCGCCCCGGAATTTGGCTCCGGCAATCAACGCGCCCATATCGAGCGCCACAATTTGTTTATTTTTCAGCCCTTCCGGCACATCGCCGTTGACAATACGCTGGGCCAGCCCCTCAACAATGGCGGTTTTACCCACGCCGGGGTCGCCAATGAGGACCGGGTTGTTTTTGGTGCGGCGGCTGAGTACCTGCACCACCCGCCGGATTTCGTCGTCGCGGCCAATAACCGGGTCCAGCTTGCCTTTGCGGGCCAAATCGGTCAGGTCTCGCCCGTATTTTTTGAGCGCCTCGTAGGTGCTTTCCGGGTTCTGGCTGGTCACGCGCTGGTTGCCCCGGATGCGGGTCAGCGCTTGCAGTACTGCGTCGCGGGTGATGCCGCTGCGTTGCAGCAACTGGGCCGCAGCCCCGCCCGATTCGGTGAGCGCCAGCAGCAGGTGTTCTGTGCTGACGTACTCATCTTTCATTTTTTCGGCAGTCTTTTCGGCGTTGCGCAGGGCGTTGGTCAGCTCGCGTCCCAGGCCGGGCTGCGAGCCGCCGTACACTTTGGCGGCGGCGTTCAGGTCGGTTTCCAGAGTTTGGATGAGCGTATCCGGGTTGACGGACAGGTGATGGGCAATTTGCGGCACCACACCGTCGCGCTGCTGCAACAGGGCCAGCAGCAAGTGCGCCGGCCGGATTTCGCTGTGGCTGTATTCTTCGGCCAATCGCTGGGCGCTCAGAATGGCCTCTTGCGATGGCTGGGTGTATTTGTTCAAATTCATAGCTTGAACCTCCTTGCATAAAATAACGAATAACGAATGACAAATGACGAATGACGAATGACGAATTATATTCCGACTCTGGTTGAGAATACAGCAAAAATGTTAGAATTACGCTGGATTTTCAGCCAATTTGGGGGTTTGGGTCTGTACTCTGAATTCTGTTATCTGTATTCTGATTAGCTTGACTTTGTGACATTTACGTGATATACTACGTTTAGTTTGAACTAAACATTCAGAAACAAGGTGATAAAATGAGCGATGAACTGGAACGCGCCCGTATCAATTTTATCGAAGGGATGAGCCGTATCAGTAATTTTTGGGGATTTCCCCGCGCGATGGGCGCTATTTACGGGGCCATTTACCTCTCGCCGGAGCCGCTATCGCTGGATGAACTGGTGGCGCAGGTGGGGGTCAGCAAGGGGGCCGTCAGCACCCACGTGCGCCAACTGGAACGGCTGGGGATGGTTCACAAACATTTTCAACTGGGGGTCCGCAAAGATTACTACTCGGCGGAAACGGATTTTTGGAAGGTGGTCAAAAATGTGCTGCAGGAGCGGGAGAAAAACGAGTTCGCCCGCGCGCTCGGCACGGTGGACGAAAGCCTGAACATCGTCAGTTCGGCTGACAGCGACAACCCGGAACTGGCCGATTTTTACAAGCAGCGGCTGCAAGCGATGCAGCGGTTTTTCAATACGCTGGATAACCTGGTCGCCACGGCGTTGGCGCTCGATGAGTTGCGATTGGGAACCATTCAACAATTTTTCAAAAAACAAAGGTAAATGGAGATGGGGTGACAGGGAGCGAGGGTGCAGAGTTGCCATCCGCCCCCCCTAATTCCTGACTCCCGACCCCTGAACCATGTTTCAAAAGGAGCAGCAAAATGACTCACTCAAAAATTGCCGTAACCGGCGCATTTGGATATTCCGGCAAATACATTGCCCGCCGATTGCTGGACGCGGGACACAACGTTATCACGCTGACCAACTCGCTGCACCGGCCCAACCCGTTTGGCGAGCAGGTGCAGGCGTTCCCGCTGGATTTTGCCCACCCGGCCCAATTGGCCGAATCACTGCGCGGGGTTGAGGTACTCATCAACACCTACTGGGTGCGTTTTAACCACAAAACCTTCACCCACGCCGACGCCGTGCAAAACACGCTGGCGCTGTTCAACGCGGCCAAAAGCGCCGGGGTGCGGCGGGTGGTACACGTCAGCATCACCAACCCCTCCATTGAATCCGAACTGGAATATTTCAGCGGCAAGGCCAAACTCGAGGCGGCGCTGATGGAATCCGGGCTGGAGTACGCCATTCTGCGGCCCACCGTGCTGTTTGGCAAAGAAGATATTCTCATCAACAATATTGCCTGGGCGCTGCGGCGCTTGCCCGTGTTTGGCGTGTTTGGCGATGGCGCGTACCGGCTGCAACCCATTTACGTGGATGATTTGGCCCGGTTAGCCGTGGAACAGGCACAGGCCGCCGGCAATACAATCATTGACGCCATTGGCCCGGAAACCTTCACCTACCGGCAACTGGTAGAAACCGTGGGCCAAATTATCGGCAAGCGGCGGCCTGTGGTGTCCGTCTCGCCGGAGATGGGCTACCGGGTGGGGAGTGTCATCGGTAGGCTGGTGGGCGATGTGTTCATTACCCGCGCCGAAATTGCCGGGTTGATGGCCGGCCTGCTGGCCGTGGATTCGCCGCCTGCCGGGCAAACACGGCTTACCGAGTGGGCCGCCGCCCACGCCGAATCGCTGGGCCGCCGCTATGCCAGCGAGCTGGCTCGCCGGCAGAACGGGGTTCACTGAAGCAGCCAACAAAAAAAGCGGCCCAACATCGGGCCGCTTTTCGTTTTATCGCTTACTGCGGGGGCAATTATTTTCTGATAATGGGCAGGTGGAACTGGATAGCGTTGTTGGCTGTGACAATGTAATTGACGCCGTTGGTGGTGTACATAGTAGCAATTACCGTTTGGCCCTGCACCGGCGCGGCGCTGGCCGAGATTCCCGCCACGCTCAACGAACCCAGCCCGTCATCGCCCACCTGAATGGCGGGGTCGGCGTGGTAGGTTTCCCCATCAATCACCCAATCGCCCCAGTCATCTGCCGGGCGCGTATCCAGATGGCCGGCCACTACCTTTCGGCCGGAACCGGGCGCTACGTGGGTTTCGATGCTGGTGGCGGTTTTACTGGCGTCGTATTTGACTTCCACGTACGCGCCAACGGTGAAAAATCCGTGTTGCTGCTCAAAACGGGTGCTGTTGTTTGCGGTGTAAGAAACGCCGCTTACCTGCCAGGTTCCGGTCAGCGTGCCGGTGGGCATTGCCTCAACATACCCGTAACTTTTGAACTGCGGGGTGGGGTTGGTGCTGCTTTGATTACACTTGTAACTTTCTGTGGTTTCAACCTTGAGCAGGCTGAAGGGCGCGCTGGCGCCGGCGGTGTATTTGGCTTCTACGCACACGCCGTTACCAAACGCGCCGTGGTTCTGTTCAAACAGAGTGGCCGGGCCGGCGGTAAAACTGACGCCGCCAATGCTCCACGCGCCGGCGTAGGGGCTGGCCGGAAAGCTGTCGATGGTAGCGTACAGTTTGATGTGGCTGCCCGGCAGCGATGGGGTGCCGCCGCCGCCGCAGTGGCTGCTGCTTTCGGTTTCAATTTCTGTAATGTGATGGATGCCGTTCTCGGCGTAGTATTTTACTTTTACGCACGCGCCGTTGGCAAACAGGCCGTGGCTCTGGTCAAAACTGGCACCGGAACCGGCGTTGTAGCGGCTGTCGCCGTCAATAATCCACGTGCCGTACAGCCCGGCGGGGAAGCTGGTGATATTTCCGTACACCTGGTTGGTAAAGGTGTTGGTATTACATTCGTAGGGGTCGCGGGTTGAAATGTGGGTAATGTTTTCGCCGGATTCGTACTCAACACCCACGCAGTCACCGGGGTCCAGTGCGCCATTTTCGGTGTCAATAGTGGGCGCGGACGTGCTGTGGAAAACACCATCGTTAATGTCCCAATCACCCACGTATCCACTGGGAATAGTTCCGGTCAGCACGCCGTAAAAATCACGTTCAATGGGATGGGCTGCCGTGTTGGTGCATTTGTAGGCATCTTCAACACTGATTTCCAGCGCAGTGGTAGTGTTGGGCAATAATTTGATTTCAACACAGCCGCCCACAAAGAAGGGGCCGCGTTCCTGCTCAAAGCGGGTGGTGCTGGTAGCGGAGTACAGCGTACCGCTGACGGTCCAGGTTCCTACCAGATTGGCCGGAAATGCACCAACTACGCCATAGTGTTGGGCGTAATGCTGGCCCGGAGACGTGCTGGCGCCACTGCCACTGCAATGGTACTGCTCAGAGGTTTCCACTTCCAGCAGAACGCCGCCCACCTGTTTAAACTCAACGCAGGTTCCGGGGCCAAAATAGCCATGTTTTTGCTCAAAGCGGGTGGTGGTGTTGGCCGTGTAATTAGTTACACCAATGCGCCACGTGCCGTAATACGGTGCGGCGGGAACAGTACTGATGACGCCGTAGCTTTTCCACAAACCGCGCGTGCCGTAACCGCCGTGTCCGTCATCGTCATCTTCGTATTCAGAGCCTTCGTGGTGGTCGTAGCCGCCATCGTAATCATCACCTTCGCCGCCGCCGTAACCGCCGCCGCCGTAGCCGGTTCCGCATTTGTAGGCGGGTTCACTGTCTATCTCGGTGGCGTAGTTCACGCCGTTGCTGGTGATGTAGTGTACGTTCACACATGAGCCGGCCGTTGGCACACCGTGTTCGGTGTTGAGCCAGGTGTTGCCGGTGGCCTGGAATGACATTGTGCCTACAACCCAGGTACCAACGGTTCCGGCGGGCCGGCTGGTGAGCGTGCCGTACCATTCAAGCCCGTAATCCGAGTCGGCGCTGGCCGCCAGCGGAATCAACAACAGCAAAAATGCAGATAAAAATGGAACTAATTTGATGTACTTCATTGACAACCTCTCCTTGCTGAAAAATGAAAATGATGTGAAACAAATGGTGAACGAAACTCCAAAACGGTGCAGATAGAAATACAGGTTACGGGAAAAAGGCAGGGTTTATTGTGGCGTTTGGCGGGCTGCCTGGCATTTTTAAATTGTAAATTGTCGGAAAATTTTGTGTGGTGTTCGGAATCGCATCGAGACGATTCCGGTGGCAATTTTGGCCGCGAATGGTGGCAAAAATCGTGGCGGTGCCAGAGAGTTTGAAAACACCGGTGGCGGAGATATTTTGTGGGCCGCCGCAAGGGGTAGAGCGTGGAATGATTCTTGTATCGGAAATGGAGACCGGTGTTCTCATTCTCCCTGAGACTTTCTCAGGCATATAAAATTGATACAACGCCTGAATGAGTGGTAACTGTTTCTTAAGGAACGGTAAGCATCAGCTTAGTTTAAAATTATGTGGACAACCGTGTTACATCCCTGATAATACGCCGACCGCGTGAAAAAGCGATGAACATCAGATGAAAAAAATTCAATGAAAAAGTTAGAGGCGGCAATTGCCGGTGTCTCTATGAGCCGCCGGATGTGGCTCCGCCGCCGCCACCGGTAGCTCCGCCGCCACCACCGATGGCTCCGCCACCGCCACCACCGCCGGCCGTTTGCCATTTGATGACGGATTTTTGACTGTCAAGGCCGGTATCGGCAATGAAATGCTTGGTATCGCCTTCTTTGTACCCCTTCACAATGCCAATCTGCCAGGTGTAAAGGCCCGGCTGCCAGCCGTTCCATGCGTGCAGCGTGTATTCTTTTTCTTTGGACCAATCCACAAATACCGATTCTTCACTACCAATGGGCTTAATTTTTATATCAAACCACTCGTCGGCGGCTAGTTCACCAAAATATTCCCAGCGCAAAATTGTGTTGCCAAACACATCAACTCCATCTGGCGGCGAATAGCTGACCGGCACCACGCCCTGCACATTCATTACTGCGGCGGTGGGTACAATGGGAACCGGCTGCAAGGTGGGAATAGCCAGCGGCGCCGGTTGCCATGCCGCCGGCTGCGCCCACGGTGTTGCTGTTGGGATGGGGGGAGAGGTAGGCCACGGTGTTGGCGAGGGCATACTGGTGGGCGAAGGCATGGTAGTAGGTGTGGCTGTTGGCGGCTGCGGTGTGTTGGTGGGTAACGGTGTAAATGTGGGCAGCGGCGTGGCGGTAGCCGGAGACTGGGCCTGGGCCTGCTGTACCAGGGGTGCCGTGTTGCAGCCCGCCAGCAGTCCGGTCAGGCCCAGAGCCGTCAAGCCAAATTGAAGCGGTTGGTTGCCGCGCACTGTTTTTTTCCACAAATTGATGGCGGAAGTGCGGTTGATTTTGGGGGTCATTGTTTAATCCTCAGGAAATTGTCTGGTGAGTTAAGAAAATGAATTGGGTGAACAACTTTTAGTCGTCATCTTCATGTTCGCCGTGGTCGTCATCGTGATGTTCACCACCGCCGCCTCGTCTGCTGCCCCCACCACTTGATTGGAACTGGGCCGCAGCTGCTGCGGCGGCGGCCTGCGCTTGCCGCTGGGTAATCTCGTTGTAGGCGGCCGCAACCTGGCTGTTTAACGATTCAAGCTGCTGGCGCATTTGGGCTTCGGTATTGCTCAGTTCAGCAACCTGATTTTGGTAGGTGGCGCCATCGGCTTCAATGGCCTGTTGCAGAGCCGCCGCATTGGCTTGCAGAGATTCCATATTCGACATACTCTGGGTGGTTTGGGCCTGCATGTCAACCAGTTGGTTTTCCAGTTGCGTAATCTGCGCCTGCGAGTTGTTATCCAGTTCTGTGAGCGCCTGCTGTAATTGTGCTACCTGCTCCTGAAGGGCTTGTTCCCGCTCCTTCAGAGCGGCTTCAAACTCTGCAATGGCAGTTTGGGTGGCCGCAACGTCTGGTTGGGGCGGCTGCTCCTGGGTGGGTTGGGCAACCGGAGCCGGGTTCTGCTCGGCTGTCTGATTGGCTTCGGTGGGTGCGGCAAATGTAGACATTACGGCAATGAGAACAAAGATGGCAACAATGGTGGTGAGTCCGCCGGCGGCGACGAGGGCAAAACTGCGTTTCATTTGAAGTCTCCTTTTTGAAATTGAGGTTGAGTTAGCGCCCTAACTGGGCATTGGCTTCGGCGAGTTTGGTTTGAAGTTCGGCGATGGCGGTTTGCAGTTCTGTGAAACGGGCGCTGTACTGTGTTTGCGCCTGTTGAAGCTGGCTTTGGTACTGGGCCAGGCGTTCGTTTCGGGCTTGTTCCAGTTGAACAACCTGAGCTTGCAGGGCTTGTTCCTGCGTTTGCGCTTCGGTCAGTTGAGCCTGGGCAGAACTGACCTGTTCAGACAAGGTCTGGATTTGCTGCTGGTAGGTGGTTTGCCGGTCTTGAAGCGCTTGTTGCAGTTGGGCAATTTGTTCCTGATAAATACCTTCACGCTCGGCCATGGCGGCTTCAAGCTGGCTGGTATCTTGGGCTACGGCCGGCAGACTTGCCGTTTTGGGTTGGGTAACCGCCGGAAACTGGGCCGGTTGTTGAAGTTGGGCCTGGGGTTGGGGTTGTGGCTGGGCCGTTTTCTGTGGTCGGGGCAGAAAGCTGTAAATGGCCAAAACCACAATGACAACAAATGTGAGACCTGTGGCGAGGATGGCTCCCAAATATTTCATAATGGTTGGTATCTCCTTTGTGGGGTTAATTTTTCAATCTGTAATCATTTTATCGGGCAGCCGTGAAATTTCAGTGAACCACCGATGACAAATTTTTAATAACATTCTTAAACTGCTTCCAAAACGAGAATAGCAGTTTTCTGTCCCGGCACAGGGATGCCGGGGCCACCGGGAGTATGCTTTAATCGGGGAATTCCTGTGCCCCAATTGAATAAACTGTAACCTCAGCAACTGTTGTTTTATTCTGATTTCAGTTTAAGCTGCCGGTATGTTGACCGGGCCAATTTACGCGCGCGGTTTGCAAACGGGAATTTGCAAAAAAAATCCCCCCAACGTATACGTTGGGGGGATTTTTGGGGGGTAGATCAACCTTTGCAGGAGGGCATTGGTTGCAAAATCAGGTGGGCCAAAATGGCCGGTGTTTGGCAACGGTTTCCAGGTTATTAATCGTCATCGTCGTCTGAGTGGTCGCTGTTGTCACCATCATCATTTGAACTGTGTTGACCAGAGTCCTTGTCATTGTGGCTGTTGTCACCACTACTGTGCGAATCATTGTCGCTGCTGTCGCTGCCGGAGTGCTGATTATCGCCTTCACTTGAATCTGCTGAATCGTGGTCGCTGTTGCTGCCAAAAAATTCCGCCGGCCCGGCGTTGTCACCGGGATGGTCAAAAGCAGATAAGTCATCAGTGGCGTGGCCGGCGGTGGTGGTTTCCTGCATTTTTAAAGATTCGGTTTGGATGTCATCCAGTTCAATTTGGGTAGATTGCAGTTTGCGGCGCAGGGTGTTTTCTTCTTCACCCAGTTGCGTTGCCAGCGTGTTAATTTGAATGTTGTGCAGTTCTTCTTCATCCTGAACGGTTTGTTGCAGGGTTGACAGCGTTGCCTGTAAATTATCTACTTCCGTTTGCTTTTGGGCTATTTGCTGGTTAATGGCCTGCAACTGGCTTTGCTGCCGGGCCAACTCGGTTTTTTGCGTTTGCCGCAGTTTGTTAATGGCAGAATTAACTTGCCGGATTTCAGATTCAATGTCACGCAGCCGCTGTTGTGATGTTTCATCCAGGGCGGCCTCGCGGTTGATAATCTGAATTGCCTCGGCTGTGGCGGCAACATCAACGTGTTCAACCAGCAATTCTGTGCCGGTGGCTGCAAATACGGTTGACAGGCCAAACAGCCCAATGGCAACAATAACCACAATAAAAATCAGGCTGGTGTTGGTGAGGAGTGTGGAACTTCTTTTCATTGGGAGTCTTCGCTTTTGGTGTGATGTGGGTTGAAATTAGCTGTTTGTTACACGCCCGCCGCCGGCGGCAGCACGGCAATTGCTTCCAGTTTTTCTGATTTCCCTTTGACCTGCAACGAGCGCAACGCAATGCGCTTTGGCCGCCGGGTGAGCATCTGGTAGGTTGCGGCCGACATAACAATTTCGCCGCGCCCGGCGGATGACTCCAGCCGTTTGGCGGTGTTCACGGCATCGCCGATGATGTCATATTTGCGGGTGCTGCTGGAGCCCATCAATCCTTCAATGACTTCGCCGGTGTTTAGGCCAATGCCTACTTTCAGATTAAACGGGCTTAACAACGGAGTGAGTGCTTGCTGTAATTCCTGAGCCGTATCCAGCGCTGATTGGGCATCGGCAAAGCGGGTCATAATTTCATCGGCGGTAAAATTGGGTTTGTGGCCGTTATGCCGCCGAATTATTTTATCGGCTGCGTTGTAAAATTTGTTGAGCATATCTACCACGGCTTGAGGGTCGGCTTTTTCTGACCAGGCCGTGAACCCCCGGATATCCATAAAGAGCATGGTTTTTTCAACCCGCTGCAACGCCAGTTTGTTGGGGTTGTCAATTGATGTTTCAATCAGGCCCGGGTCAAGACTCCACTCTGAATACTTTTTTAGCCGATTTGCCAGGTAGCGCAATTGACCGGCGGTGTTAATTCGCTGTGCTTCTGCCAGGCCCAGCAGCACGCCAAAAAAGAGAATGCCAACCACAATAAATTGGTGGCCATTGTTGCTCATAAATTCTTGCCACGCGCCGCCGTCCAGCATTGATGCGCCCGCAAGTTCCTGTTCGGCAATGAAATACATGGCCGGAAAGAGGGCAACTTTGGTAGCGTTCAACAGCAACGTAATGACGGTGGACCAGCCTGGCCGGTTATCGGCCAGCACCTGCGCAGCACCAAGAATAGCCATCATCAGGCTGAAAATTCCAAACAGCCAGTGGTATGACGCGCTGAAAAAATCCGGCCCTTCAATGACCATATCAAAAATGGCGTACAGAGAAAAGCCCAGCAGGTTGCCTACAAATCTTTCCTGCCAACTATTTTGTTTGGCGGTACCCAAAAACCAGGCCTGAAAAAACGCTGCCCCAAACAGAATGTAATGAACCGGCTCAGCCAGGTAACTTTTCAGGTCGGTGGCGGTGATAACGCGAATGGCGTCCAGAATGGGAAACAGGGCGCTGGTGCTGACAAACTCGGCAAAAACGCGGGAGAGTTTGGTGCCCTCAATGCGCTCCTGAAGAGACAGGGTAGGCCGGGTAAGATTTTGTGAGAGCGACATGTGAGCCGTCATTATTCTGTCCTGTTAAGGTTTGCAACACAACGTGGCAATAATCACATTCAGTGTAATTTGGCCCGATGAAGACACAATGAATTAATTATGAAAAAATTTTAATAATGCGGGATGTTATTGACAGGTTTCAGGGGGGCATTGTAAACAGCACATAGGCAAAAAACAGACCCATAACAAATACAGCCAAAATCAGTAGCCACAATTGTACATCGCTGCGGGTTTTGGCCCACGGCGTGTTGATTTTTTGTTCGGCGGTACGCCAAAAGTTCCACAGCAGCCCCGCCAGCAAAACTACAATCAGCGCAATCAACAACAGCGGAATGGTTGATGAAGTCATGGTTACGCCTCATTTTTTAATTTTGCCTGTGGATTGATGGGCAGCCAAACGGTAAATTGGCTTCCTTGCCCCGGTTGGCTTTGCAAAGACAGCCGCCCGCCGTGGGCAGTGGTCAGGTCTCGGGCAATGGTCAGCCCCAGCCCCATGCCCTGCGGAAAGCGGCGGCCCGGCTGCGAGCGGAAGAACGGTTCAAAAATGCGCTCCTGCTCCTCCGCCGAGATTCCCGCACCGGTATCGGCAACGGTAATCCAGACTTGTTCGTTATCCTGCCCGGCGGTAACGGTAATTTGCCCGCCTTTGGGCGTGTATTTGATGGCGTTGCTCAATAGGTTGCCCACTACCTGCGCCAGCCGGTCCGGGTCGGCTTCAAGTTCCGGCAGAGTTTCCGGAATGTTGGCTTGCCAGTTTAGCCCTTTGGATAATGCCGCCTCTCGCCAGGTGGCAATGGTGCGGGTCAGCCAGCTTGCCGGTTCAACGGTCTGGCAGTTCAGTTCCAGCGTGCCCAGCACCTTGTCGTGTAATTCTGTCAGGTTGGTCAGCAGAGGCTGTAAGCGGTCCACCTCCTCTTCCATCCCTGCCAGCAACTGCCGCCGAAATTTCTCGTCCTGGTCGGCGCCGTTGAGCAGGGCTTCAATGGCGGCCTGCATGGCGCCCACCGGGCGGCTGACTTCGTGAACCATGTTAGCCAGCAGGCGGCGGCGGGCGTCTTCCATCATTCGCAAGCGTTCAATGAGGGTGTTGAAGGCGCGCAGCAGCAGGCGGATTTCCTGCGGGCCGCGTTCTGGCAGGGTGGCCCAGTTTCTGCCGCTGGCAACACCGTAGATGGCTTCGGTTACGCGCCGCAGCGAGCGTTCCAAATCAAAGGCCAGCACCAGTCCAACAATCACGCCCAGTACCAGCTCGCCCACCAGCACACCCACAATAATTAGCCGCAACTGCCTAAACTGCTCGTTAACGTTTGAAAGCTGGCGGGTGAGCTGCACAAATCCCACCAGATGCTGGTTACTATCCAGAATGGGAACCAGAATTTCTGCAACCTGCACCTGCAACGTTTTGTTGTAATTTATTTGTACGCGTTGGTTGTTATTTTGCAGTTGGGTCAGGCTGGGAATACTGACGGTTTGGCCCTCGCGTCCGGAATCGCTGCTGTGGCTGGCAACAATAATTTTGCCGTTGGGGTCCAGCAGCATCACGTTGGTTTGCTGGTAGGTGCTAATGCCCGTCACAAAAGTCCGGGCCGTGCCGGTATCGTTCCAGATGCCGGGTTGTTCGGCGGCAATTTGGGCGGCAAGCGCGGCCTGCCGGTCCAGATCGCCGGTCAGGTTAGCCAGCAGGACCTGCGTTTCAACCATATAAATCAGCGCAATGCCCACCAGCGGCACAATCACCAAAATGGGCAGAATATGGCTTAAAATCAATCGACTGCGCAGCGAACGCATGCTTTACCTCGTCAAAAGCCGGCGGGGTCCAGCCGGTAGCCCACCCCCCGAACCGTCAAAATACGTTGGGGGTGTTGGGGGTCAACCTCGATTTTTTCGCGTAGCCAACGAATATACACGTACACGGCTTGCAGTTCGCCTTCATACTCTGCGCCCCACACCCGGTTCAGCAGCGATTCGGTGGCTACCACGTGTCCGGCTTCCAGCGCCAGGGTATGCAAAATATCAAATTCGCGGGGCCGTAGTTCAACTGTCCGGCCATCCAGCGTAACGGTGTGGGCCGCCGGGTCAATTACCAGCCCGCCAATGGTGATGGGTTGGGGATGGGCGGCACCTGTACCCCCGCCGGCGGCCTGTTCAACCCGGCGCAGCACAGCCCGAATGTGGGCCAGCAGCACGTTAAATTTAAACGGTTTGGTAATGTAATCATCCGCGCCCAGTTCCAGCCCCAGCACGTGGTCCAGTTCACTGCGCCGGGCGGTGAGAAAAACCACCGGAAATTTGCCGATTTTCTGGAAGCGGCGCAAGGCTTCCAGCCCATCCATCCCCGGCAGGCCAATATCAAGCAGAACCAGGTGCGGCAAATCGCGCCTGGCAATGTCCAGCGCGTCTTCGGCGGTGGCGGCGGTGTTCACCCGGAAGCCGTTTTGTTCCAGGTTAAAGGCCACACTACGCCGCAT
>RFJF01000670.1 GCA_003695455.1 Chloroflexota bacterium | reverse complement strand
CGTGCCAGAAATCCAGAAACAGACTGGTGCGGGGATCCTTCCAGCCCCACAGCGGCGCGCCGTCTCGTGCCGCCACAAGCTGCCGCGCCTGCGCCAATTCCGCCGGTAACGGCTCAAACGCAAAGGGGGCGGTCACCAGCATATCCAGCCCCCGGGCCTGCAACAACTGCTCGTGAAAGGCCACCAGCCCGGCATCTTCAAAATAACCGCGGGGATTGCCGCGGTTGGGCGGCAGCAACTGCCGCCCCATTGGCACGCCGCTTGTTTGCAGCCGCCCCGCCGCCAGCGACGTGCCGGAGCGGTGCATGCCGGTTACCACAAGCACACGGTTCGGGTTCAATCCGGCAACTCCTCACATAAAATAAGGATAAAGGATAAAGGCGAAAGGATAAAAAAACAACCTGAAAACACGGTAGACGGTAGGCAACTAATAACGAATGGCCCTCTGCACCCCATCGCCCTTGCTCCCTTTGCTGCCTGCGGAATTTTCATTCATCGTTGCTGTGGCGCAGGCCGGGTTCATCTCCTGTGGGAATGGCGTCACTTTCCGGCGCGGCCACGTAACTGAAGCGGGGGTCAAGGTCGGCAATGCCATAGGAATCCCGCCCGTCGCGGGGAATCACCCGCACCATGGCCACATCCACCCGGCGCTGCAAATAGGTTTGTTCGCCGTTGGTGCGCCCGCCCACACCCACGTTGAGAAAATAATCGCCGGGGGTTATGTTCATGGTCAGCCCAAACGTAACCCGGTAGACGGCGCCGGCCGGAATTTCATCAAAATAAACGTGCTCCCTGAAGCTGGCGATGCCGGCCACATCCACCCCATCCACGGTTTTGAGCATCATCCCAAAATGCACGTTTTTGGCCGGCTGTTTAAAGCGTACCGTGTAACTCCAGTGATAGCGCCCGCCCACCCGCAGCACGTTGACCCGCTCACCCCGGGCATTGGTCATGGCGCAATCCACAATCTCCGCGCCGCCGTTGCCGTACAGGGTTTCAGCCGGCCGGGGCAGGTCCGGGTCAAAGCGATCTGCCGTAGCGGCGGGTTCCGTTCCGGGACCGGGACCGTTTTGGCGAGCCGCTTCAAGCAAAGCGTCTGCCGCTTGCGGAGCGCTGAACATGAGTTTCTGGTACAGATCGGTGGCGGCTTTGCTGGTATCATCCACTACCAGTTGCCCGTTGTGCAGCAGCAGGCAGCGCGAGCATTGCCGCACCACGGTTTGCGCATCGTGCGAGACCAGCAGCACCGTGCCACCCCCATCCTTGAACCGCTCCAGCGCGGCCAGACACTTGCGCTGAAAGGCCGTATCGCCCACGGCCAGCGCTTCATCCACCACAAAAATCTCTTTGGGCACAAAGGTTTGCACGGCAAATGCCAGCCGTACAAACATGCCGCTGGAGTAATGTTTGACCGGCTGCTCCATAAATTGCCCAATGTCGGCAAACGCGGCGATGTCATCAAACATGGCGTCAATCTCTTTTTGGGCCAGCCCCCAGATAGCGCCGTTGAGATACACATTTTCGCGGCCGGTAAATTCCGGGTCAAAGCCGCTGCCCAGTTCCAGCAGGGCTGCCACCCGGCCGTTGAGCCGCACAGTGCCGCCGCTGGGCGCCAGCGTGCCGGCGATGATTTGCAGCAAGGTACTTTTGCCGCTACCGTTGCGGCCAATAATGCCTACGGATTCGCCTTTTTTGATGTCAAACGAAAGGTCGCGCAGCGCCCAGAATTCGCGGTAAAAAGTGCGGGGCCGGCCGCGCAACGCGGCGGGCAGCACGTGCCAGAGCGACTGTTTTAATCGATCCTGGGGGCGGGCGTACAGGGGATACATTTTGCTGAGGCCGCGGGCCGAAATAGCCAGATGCGGCGACTCCGGTGGGGGTGGCGGTGTGCGGGTTACGCTCATGGTGGATGTGACCGCCGGCTACTGCGGCTCCGGCGTACGGGCCGAATTCAGATTGGCGGCATGGCGGTAATTGACCAGCGCCTTCTGGTGGTCCGCCAGCGCCTTGTAGGCGTCACCCAACCCCTGATAAATATCGGCGTCATCGGTGATTCCTTCGGCCAGCGCCTGCTCGTAAATGCGGGTCACCCATTCCCACTGGCCGCGCCCGGCCAGAAACTGGCCCAACTGCCGGTAAAAGCGGGCGTCATCATCCGTTAACTCCAGCGCCTTGTTGAACACAGCCAGCCCCTCGTCCGGCTGCCCGGCGGCAAACAGGGCCTGCCCCCTGTACAGGGCATACCAGCCATTGTCCGGCGCAGCCTCCATCGCCCGTGCAAAGCGGGCTTCGGCCTGGACCGGGTCGTTCTGATCGGCGTAAATGAGGCCCTGCACCAGATATGCCCCGGCTGCCTCATCCGGCGCCGAAGCCAGCGCCGCCGCTTCTTCGGCCTGCGCCAGCGCCTCATCCGGCCGGTTCAACCGCCGGTACACCCGGGCCAGCCCCAGCCGGGCCTGCACATTGGCCGGGTCCAGTTGAACGGCCTCTTCGTAGT
>RFJF01000669.1 GCA_003695455.1 Chloroflexota bacterium | reverse complement strand
GGTGCGGCGCAAGCTGGCCGGTGGCGAATGGGATTTTGAGGCCGGCTTTAACCCGTGGATTAACCCCTTTGGCGATAGCTGCGACGGCTCCGGGCTGGCCAACGGCTGGAGCGCCTTCACCACCCGCGACCAGTTTGGCTCGTCCTGCATGAATCAGACTACGTGGAAAGGCAACGTACACAGCGGCGAGAGCGCGCAGGAAATCACCTTTGCTTTTGTGGGCAATCAGGCCGGGGTGTACAAATCGGCGCCCACCCTGCCGGGCCACCAGTACACCGTAGAAGCGTGGATGCGCCGCGAGTTCAGCCCGGCCAAAGTTGACGTGGCGCTGGGTATTGACCTGACCGGCGGCACAAACTGGGAAGCCGAAACCGTGCAGTGGTTCCCCTGGCGGGAAGATGTTGACGACCAGTGGGCCAGAACTGAAGAAACCGTGACCGCTACCGGCCAAAGTATGACCGTGTTCATCAAGGGGAGTCACACTTTTCCGGAAATCGGCGGTGCGCTGCGGCTTGATTCAATTAGCATCACCGACCACGGAACACCCTGACCCCGGCAACAGACAACCCCGGATTTTCAAAATCTGCAAAAAACTGTACAATTCGCTGTTACGCGCCATTGCGGTGGCATTAATGGTTACAAACAACCCGTAACAAATAGCAAATGAACAGCAACAAATGACCAGCAACAAATACCGGATAACTCTGACTTTTGCGGGACCAATTTTGTTGGCCCTGGCCTGCACCGTTGGCGGCAGCGCCACGGCCATTCCGGCCGGACGCCCCGCCAGCTTTGAAATCCAAACCATCACACCCACCGCCAAATCTTTGGCCGATGCCCCCGGTGAGCCGGAGGAGGCCGAGCCGGTAATTGTGGTTCCCTTGGGCGATGCCCCCACCCACACTCCGGACCCCAACGCCACGCTGCCGCCGCCGCCACCTACGTTGACCCCCACCCCCTCGGCGGTTACCGCGCTGGAGGCCACCGTGGTGTTAACGGCCACAGCAACGTTAACCCCCACCGTAAAACCCACTCCACGGCCCACGCCCGTGCCGGTTGAGCCGGACCCGCCGCTGGCCGGCGGCGATTGGGATTTTGAAACAGAGTTCATTCCGTGGCCCAACCCCCACGGCGAACCTTGCCCCGGTGCGCGGGTGGCATCCGGCTGGACGGCGTTTGTGGAGCAGGGTCCGTACGGGTCATCGTGCCTCAACGAAAATTTGTACCAGCCCAATGTGCAATCCGGCCAAAAATCGCAGGAAATCACGTTTGATTTCATTGCCGCCAATTCCGGCGTGTTCCGCACCATCCCCGTAAAAACGGGGCACCGGTACAAAATTGAAGCCTACGCCCGCAGTGTTCACAGCCTGGCTCCCGTGCAAATGTTTGTGGGGGTAGATTTTAGCGGCGGCACGGATTGGTCCGCCGAATCTGTGGAGTGGTTTCCCTGGGCCAACACACCAGAAGATACCTGGAACGTAACCGAAACAACGGTCACGGCCACCGGCCAAACCATGACCATTTTTATCAGAGGCTTTCACCCGCAAGCGGACCAGGGCGGAAAAACCGTCATTGATAACGTCAGTGTGACCGATTTGGGTTTGTAAAAGGATGTTGCAGGATGATTGAATTTAAATATTTGCCGCTGGATTATGTTGACGAAGCGGCCGATGTTCACATTGAAGGCCAGCCCGGCACAGTACTGACCCGGCTGGGCCGTTCTTTTTTGCAGGAATTGTACCGGGCCATGTGCGTTTCAAAATGGGCCGACGCCATTGGCGCATTTGACAACGACCGGCTGATTGGGCTGGGGGCCGTTGCCGTTTCCAGCGAGCAATTCTTTGCCGAGTTTAAACGGAAACATTTGTGGCGCGTGGCCGTGCCGTCGGCATTGTCCGTGCTCAAAGACCCCGCCATTCTGAAAAACGTGGTGGATGGCTGGCGGTACACCGATTACGCCCAAAACCCCGAACGCGAAGGCGACGTTATTTTTTTGGGCATTAGCCGTGATTACATGCGCCACGGGCTGGGCCCGGAGATGGTCAGGTATTTATTTGGCTGGTGCCACATGGTTGGGTTGAACACCGCAACATTTATGGTAGACAAACGCAACCGCCCCATGCGCTGGATGGTGAGCCAGCTCAACGGCCTGCAAATTGCCCGTGAATTTGAGGCCTACGGCCGAAAAATGGTGCTGTACCGGGTTCCCATTGCGCCAAATCAGGCCGATGCAAAATTACCGTTGGGCAACCCGGTGGTGCCTGCCGCCCGGTATTCAAAAAATGGAAGGGGCAGCCCGTGACCCTGCCCATTTCTTTTGCTGATGTCCAATCGGCGGCGCGGCAAATTGCCGGGGTTGCCAACCGCACCCCGGTGGTTACATCCCGCACGGCCAATCAGGTGGCAGGCTGCCACCTCTTTTTCAAGTGCGAAAACCTGCAACGGGTCGGCGCGTTTAAATTCAGGGGAGCGTACAACGCCCTCTCGCGGTTGAGCGCGCAGGAAAAAGCGCGCGGTGTCGTCACCCACTCGTCCGGCAACCACGCCCAGGGCGTGGCGCTGGCGGCGCAATTGCTGGGCATTAAAGCCACCATTGTCATGCCCACCGATGCCCCCGCCAGCAAACTGGCCGCCACCCGTGGGTACGGCGCAGACGTTGTTTTGTACGACCGCCAAACCCGCAGCCGCGAAGAAATCTCGGCCCAACTGGCCGCCGAGCGCGGCCTCACCTTTGTGCATCCCTACGACCACCCGCACATCATGGCCGGGCAGGGTACTGCCGCGCTGGAACTGTTTGAAGATGTGCCGGGGCTGGATGTGCTGGTGGCGCCGGTGGGCGGTGGCGGCCTGCTCAGCGGCTGCGCAACCGCCGCCCGCGCGCTCAACCCCGCGGTACGGGTTTTT
Organism: Chloroflexota bacterium; assembly: GCA_003695455.1. Classification (GTDB taxonomy): domain Bacteria; phylum Chloroflexota; class Anaerolineae; order 4572-78; family J111; genus J095. The sequence continues at coordinate 4,962 of RFJF01000669.1, read as the reverse complement.
GGGGTAGAAACGGAAAGCTCCAACGATTGGTGGCAATCGTTCAAAACCGGCGAACGCGTTAAAATTCCGCCGCCCAACACCATTGCCGACGGGATGCGCACCCAGCAGCCCGGCGAACTCACCTTCCCCGTGGTCCGTCAACTGGTTGAGCAGATTGTGCTGGTCAGCGATGCGCAAGTGGTTGAGGCGCTCAAATTCCTGTTACTCCGGCTCAAAATTCTGGCCGAGCCGACCGGCGCGGTGGCTCCGGCAGCGGTGCTGAACCGGCTGATTGATATTCCGCCGGATGCCCGCGTGGGGGTTATCATTTCCGGCGGAAATGTTGACCCGGGTCTGCTGGCTGAACTGTTGAACTAACCCGGCGCGCTGCGCCAACCCCAACCTCTGCTAACACTAATTCTACCACCCGCAGGCCGCCCAGTGCCACTGCCGATGACGACCACGCGGGTTACGGTCAGTTGCGGGCATCGGCAAAATCCAGAATGGCCTGCCGGGTGTCAATAATTTTATTGATTTGCCCATCCCGCATCTGGATGATTTTATCAACATAGCGAGTCATCCGCAGGTCGTGCGTCACCATAATCCCGGCCAGATTCTGGCTTTGGATGAGGCCGGCAAAGGTGCCAACAACCTGGTAAGCGCGCTCGGTGTCCAGGCTGGCGGTCGGTTCGTCGGCCAACACAATCTGCGGGTTGTGGATGAGGGCGCGGGCAATAGCCACGCGCTGCTGCTGACCGCCGGACAACTGCGAGGTGAGGTTCTTCAATCGCTCTCCCAGCCCCAATTGCGCCAGCAAATCTTTAGCCCGCTGCCGGCCCGCCCGGTCAAAACGGCCGTTGAGCCGGAGCATCAACTCTACATTTTCCAGCGCCGACAGGTAGGGCACCAGATTGTTGGCCTGAAATGTGAAGCCAATTTTTTGCCGCCGAAAGCGGGTTAGCCGCGCTTCTTTCATGGCCGCCAAATCCTGGCCGTCAATGACAATGTTGCCCCGCGTTGGCGAAAGCAGGCCGGCCAGCATGGCCAGCATGGTGGTTTTGCCGGAGCCGCTGGGGCCAACAATGGCCACAAATTCACCGGCCTTGATTTCCAGCGAGACTTCGTTGACCGCGTTGATGGTTACGTTGTCAACGGTGTAACTTTTGGTAACGGCGTTTGTTTGCAGAATGGTTTTCATAGTGAACTCCTTACGAGGCCAGCCCCAGCGCGGTGAGCGGCTCGACCTTGGTCAAAATCCTGACAGACACCAGCCCGCCCAGCGGGCCAATCAGCACCAGCGCGGCAATGGCGGTTGCCACCGATTCCGGCGTGAACACAATCGGCACGGTGGCCGGAAAACTGAGCGCCAGCAGCAGCGTGCCGGCTCCGCCAATCAGCACCCCCAAAATGGTAATGGCGATGATTTGCAGCAGAAACGCAATGGCAACGCTCAGGTTTGAGGTGCCAATGGCTTTGAGCATGCCCACCTGCGCCACTTTTTGCAGAGTTTGAATTTGAAAGAAGCCGCCCACCACCAGCACGCCGATGAGCAGGGTGAAAAATCGTTGGGTGTTGAGCGTACTCTGCTGGGCGCTGTAGCCCGGCGTCGATTCGTAGGCAGTTTTGCGGTCCACGGCTTCAACCTCGCTGACCTGATTTTCCAGCCGCGCCGCCATCGCCTCAAAATCCCGCGGATTGTCCAGTTGCACGGCCATTAAATTAAAAATCGGCGTCTCGGGGCCATTGTCAACCACGGATTTGGGTTTGATGTCTTCCCAGGTCTGGTACGGCACAAACACCGACGGCTGGATCGAATACTGGCGGCCGTCGGTGATGCCGGCCACGGTCAGCGGGTGCAGTTTTTCTTCTGTGCCCTGAATGGATTTGATGTTGAACACATCGCCAACCTGCAGGCCGGTGCGCAGGGCTGTATTTTTATCAATGATGGCGGCCCTGTCTCGTTTGCCCTTGAGCGTTTCACCTTCAAAGGCGGGCGGTTCGCCCGGTTTGCCCGGTTCAATCCCAATCAGCGATACTTTGAGCGGCGCCGCATTGCCACCCAGCGGAATGGTGGCGTTGCTGAAGCTGATGGTTCCCACATCTTTGACCCCCTCAACCCGCCGCACGTTGTTTACCCGCGAGCGGTCAATGCGGCTGGAGGGGATAGACAAATCAACGTTGGCCTGGTACAGCACCACATCGGCGTTCAATTTGTCCAGATATTCCTTGTTGCCCGCACCCAGCCCTTCGGCCAGCCCGCCGATAAACAGCACCAGCGTGGTAATCAGCGCAATAACCAGGCTGATGAGCAGGTAGCGGCCTCGGTAGCGCCACAGTTCCTTGAATGCCAAAAAGAAGGGAATGGGCAGGCCCGGCGCCAGCGACGGCGCAAGCGTCAGCCGTTTGGATGCCCGTTGTTTGGGTAGGGGTTGTTCAATGTACATAGTCCGTTTACTCCAATTCATCACAGTTGGCAACCACCTGGCCCAGCCACGTAATTACCAGCGCTCCGCGCTGGTCCAGCTTTTCCTGCGCGGCTTGCAGATATGCCTCAAAATACCGGCACAGCAGGTCGGGCGGAAGCTGGTGGTTGACCAGTAATTTGGATGCCCACTCCACTTCGCTGCCCATAAATTTCACATCGCCCAGCGTGAGCGCAGCAATGATGGTGCGCGACACGTTGTAGCCGGCCACGCTCAACTGCTGCTCAGAAATACTGGCCTGGCGCAGATTTTTCCGCACCGCCGCATCAATCGAAGTCTGAAGTGCGCTGTAATGCTCCAACGCCTGCCGGTACGGCTCTGAAATCGGCGGGATGTCCGTTGGCTCCGGCGCGCCCGCAAACAGCAGGTGTTCAACCACTCGCGGTGCTTCGTTGAGATTGTTTCCCAAAAAATGTCCGGGAATTCGCCGCCGCAGGGCCGGCAGCTCGTTGAAAATTCGGCCGCCAAAGGCAAGCAAAACATTCTGTTGGACGGCCAAACGGGCCATCTGCTGCAGCGATGCCGCGGTGGGCAATCGCTGGGCAGACAAGACAATGAGTTGCGGCCGGGTGGTGAGTACCGTGCCTGCAAAATGTTCCAGCGGTACGTTGGCGCCCAGATAAATCACATCCAGACCTTGCCGCCGCAGCAGCAAACTCAGCAGCAGCGGCCCCAGCGTATGCTCCTCATCCGGCGGACAGCCGATGATGAGCCGCTCGGGCCGGGTGGGGGCCGGGGTGGCTACCAGCAGCGCCTCCAGCCGGCGGATGGCCAGCGCCGAGGCAAAATGTTCCTGCTGAACCGTATATTTGCCGTCGTACCAGCCCTGGCCAATTTCGGCCAGCGCCGGCATGAGCAGCCGGGTGCAGGTCAGTTCCGCAGGATACAGCGCGAACGCCTGAGTCAGAATCCGCTCGGCGGCCTGTTCGTCAAACTTTACACAGGCTTCAATCCAGGCGGCGCAGAGCTGTTCGAGCGCCTGGCCGGTGGCCGGAACAGCGCCGGGCCGGGCCACAAATGCACCGGGGTAGGGTTTTTCAGCCGCCGGCGATTTCCCCTCGGCTTCAAGCTGCCGCCACAGTTTAACCGCCCGGCTAATGCTCAACCCTTCTTGCTGGCGCGCCACCAGCCATTTGAGAATGTTGATGTCCTGCCGCGAGTAGAGGCGGTGACCGCCGGCAGTGCGTTTGGGTTGCGGCAAACCGTAGCGGCGCTCCCAAACGCGGAGCGTATCCGGCTTGAGCGCAGTTTCGCGGACCACGGCTTTTAGATTGTATGTTGGTTCATTGTTTGCAGAAGGCATACAACTCTTCCTTCACTCATAAATTTGTACACAGTGGCATCTTATCATACTTTTAAATATATGTCAATATTTTGTCCATAAAAATATGGAAAAAACATTGATTAACTGGATTCGTAATTTCAAAGTAACAATTGCAGGACACTATCCAGTTTTTTGCAGACAGGTTCCATTGTTCTGTTTTTTGATATCAGGTGGACAAATGTGGGGAAACCTGGTATAAATATAGACAAAAAATTGACAAACAGAAATTGGTATGCTAAAGTGGTGTTATTGCAGGGGCGTGGCAACAGCGTCGAAAATTGTTGTGACAGGAAGTAATGATGACAACAACTGCTATTTGGTGGCTTCGGCGTGATTTGCGCCTGACCGACAATCAGGCGCTGGCCCGCGCGCTGGAACACGCCAACGCCGTGATTCCCGTATTTGTACTAGACCCGGCCTTGCTTAATTCGCCCTACGTTGGGCCAAAGCGATTGGCCTTTTTGCTGGGGGGCCTGCGCCAACTGGACGCCGATTTGCAGCGCCGGGGCAGCCGGTTGGTGGTTCGCCGGGGGAGGCCGGTTGATGAACTGGCTAAATTGCTGGCCGAAAGCGGGGCCACGGCCATCTTTGCGGAGGCAGACTATTCGCCGTTTGCCCGCCGCCGCGACGATGAAGTGGCCCGCCGTCTGCCGTTGCATGTTACAGACGGGCTCACGGTCCACCCGCCCTCGGCGGTTTTAAAGGCCAACGGCGCACCCTACACAGTTTTTACGCCGTTCAGCCGGGCCTGGAAATCCTTGCCCATGCCTGGAACAACTGCTGTGCTGCCGGCCCCGGAATCGATTCCAACGCCGCCGGGTCTGAGCAGCATCCCCCTGCCTGCGGGGCCGGCCCTGCAGGAGCGCGTGCCCTTCATCCCCGGCGAGGCCGAAGCCCGGCGCCGGCTCAACCATTTTGCGCCGCCGGCGGAGCCTGCGCAGCATCGCGGCGAATCCGTTTTTGGCTACGCCGACGGCCGGAACAAGCTGGACAGTGCGGCAACATCGCAATTGTCACCGTATTTGCGGTTTGGGATGCTTTCGGCGCGGCAGGCGGTAGTTCGCGCTATTGCAGCGGGCGCGGCTGCCACCGATTCCCGGTCTGCCAAAGGGGCGGCTGCCTGGCTCAACCAACTCATCTGGCGAGAATTTTTTATTTCAATTCTCTGCCATTTTC
>RFJF01000668.1 GCA_003695455.1 Chloroflexota bacterium | reverse complement strand
GGCCATTGCCGAAGCCAACCTGCACAGCGGCATCGAGCCGCGCCGGCTGGCAAACGGGCGCACCAAACTGGTTCTCTGCGCCGGGCGGCGCAACTTCCGCGAGCCGTGGGCCCGCGATTTTGGTTTTGCCGCCTTTGGCCTGACCGATTTGGGCGAGTTCCGGGCCGCCAAAGAAACGCTGGAAGTGTTTCTGGCCCACCAGCGGCCGTCCGGCCAATTCCCCGTCAAAATTCACAGCACGCGGGTGCTCAACCGCTACCTGCACACCCTGTTTGGCCGGGAACAGCCCACGCACGCGCCGCTTCGGCCCAAATACATCACCGCCCACAACACCATCTCGCTGGATGGCAACGCGCTGCTGGTCATTGCCTTTTTGCACGTTGTGCGCCGCAGCGGCGACCACGCCTTTGCCGCCGTTCACTGGCCCGCCGTGCGCCGCGCCCTGCGCTGGGTTCAGCGTCACGCCCACCCCGACGGCCTGCTCCACCAGTCGGCCTTTGCAGACTGGGCAGACAGCGTGGACCGCAGCGGCAAAGTGCTGTATCCCAACGTGGTCTACTGGAAGGCGCTGCACGATATGGCTGCCGCCGCGCCGGAGTTCGGTTTTGCCGCCGACGGCGAATATTTTGCCCGCCAGGCCGAAGCCGTGGGGCAGGCCATCAACCGCCACTTTTGGCGGGATGAGGCCGGCTACTACGTCACCAGCCGCCAGTTTGACCAGTTGAGCAGTTCCGGCAACCTGCTGGCAGCGGCCTGGGGCCTGGCCTCGGCGGAGCAGGCACATTCCATTTTGAACCGGATGCGCGATTTTGGCATGGCCGACCCCGTACCCACCCGCGTCACCCATCGCCCCTACCCCAACCGATTCATCGCGCTTGAAAACCGGTTGGGGGGCATTGCCCACTACCACACCTGCGCGGCGTGGCTGTGGCTGGGCGGCTGGCACGTGATTGCGCTGGCGCGGCTGGGGCGGCTGGCCGAAGCCCGGGAACTGCTGGCCCGCCTCTCGCGGGTGATTGTGCGCGACGGCGCCGTCCACGAGGTGTACGACCCCGCCGGGCATGTGTTGTCTACCCGCTGGTACACCGCCGAAGCGCCGCTGACGTGGAGCGCGGGCATGGTCACCCACGCCTTTCACCAGGTTGAACGCGCGCCGGCGCAATTTTCCGCGCGCGGCTAATCTGGGCGATGTTGCCCCGTTTTGGGAAATGATATACACTTGGCCTGAAATGTGAAACGGGGGCAAAGCGAGCGGGAATTTTACCGGTCGGGAGACCCTTCGCATTGCTCAGGGTGACAGGCCGGAGACTCACCCCTAATTCCCGGCTCTTGCCCCCTGAAACCTAAAAAATGGGAGGAATTTTATGAAAGGCATTTTGATTCGATGGGCCGCGCTGGCGGCGGCCATTGCGCTGACCGCGTGGCTGATGCCGGGCGTTACCGTTCACGGCGAAGGAAGCCAGTGGGTAATCAACCTGATTATCATTGCCGCAGTGTTTGGGTTGGTGAACGCCATCATCCGCCCGATTGTAATGTTTTTCACCTGCCCGCTGATTATTTTGACGTTGGGGCTGTTCACGCTGGTCATCAACGCGTTGATGCTCTCGCTGACCAACTGGCTGCTGCCCAACATCCTCACCGTCAGCGGCTTCTGGACCACCTTCTTTGCCAGCCTGATTATTGCCATTATTGCCGGGTTGCTGAACGCGCTGGTGGGCGGCGACAGCTAACCCGATTTGTCCGGCTCAAACATATTTTCCAGCACCGCCAGCCAGCGCGCCGAGCGTTTGGCGGCCAGGTCCGGGTTGGTAATTTGCACGTAGCGCCCGGCCCGCTGGTCCTGCGCGGCCTGCCGGTACACATCCACCAGCTTTTTGGCCTGCGCCTGAATGCTGAGCGTTTGCGCGCGCGCCAGCGCCGCCCCGGCAAAGCGGGCGCGCGCTGAGTCATCGTTCAGCACGGTTTCGATGGCCTGCGCCAGTGCGTTGCTGTGGTTGGGGGTGAGCAGGCCCTCGTGCCCGTGTGTCACCACGTCGCGGGTTCCGGTGGCGTCTACGGCTACCACCGGCAGGCCGGCAGCCATTGCTTCCATGGTTACCATCCCCTGCGTTTCAGACTCCGAGGCAAAACAGAACAGGTCGGCGGCTTTCAGGTGGGCAATCACGCTGCGGTAGGGGATGTTGCCGGTAAATTCTACCCGCTCTGCCACGCCCAGTTCCGCCGCCAGCGCTTCCAGCTTTCGGCGCTCGTCGCCGTCGCCAATCAGGCAGAGGCGCACCCCGGCCCGATGGCGAATCACCTGCGCCGCGGCCCGGATGAGCGTGGGCCAGTTTTTCTCTTTGGCCAGCCGCCCCACAGAAATCAGCACCGTATCCTGCCCCCAACCCCGCGAGCGCCGCACCGCCGGCCCGTCGGCGTTTTCCCACAGCGATAAATCCATCCCGGTGGGAATGGCGGTCATTTGCTCCCGGATGCCGTACACTTCGCTCAAAATCTGTTTGATGCTTTCGCTGGGCACCACAATGTGGTGGCACTTTTTCATGTACTCGGCCAGCATGTCTTCGATGGCGGTTTTGACCAGTTTCTGGTTGAACGGCACGTAGTGGCTGTAGGCGCGGTAGCGGGTGTGATACGTGAAAACCAGCGGCACGCCCAAATCGGCGGCTTTGGCGGCGGCGGCCTGCCCCAGCAGAAACGGGTGGTGGCTGTGAATCACATCCAGTTTGAGGGCGGGCATCAGCCAGTCTACCCGCGGTGACAGCGGAATGATAACCGGGTATTTTTGCTGCATGGGCAGGGAAATAGCAGGGTAGCGAAACACAAACGGCTCGGTGTCTTTGTAGCCTTCGGCGTGCTGGGCAAAAATGAAAACATTGTGCCCCTGCTCAACCAGCGAATTGCGGAACGTGCGGATGGATTGCACCACGCCGCTCATCACCGGCACGTAGGTGTTGGTGAAAAAGGCAATATGCACGGCGGCTGCTCCTTATTCAGCGCCGGCGGGGTAGGCCAGCGATTGCCCCGGCTCCAGAATGTGAACGGCCACGTCCGGGGCCAGGTCGGCGGCAAAGCGGGCAAACGCGCGTGGCGGGTCAAACAGAAATTGGGGGTTGAGCCACTGCATGCCCCACGGGTGCAGGGTTCCCCAGTGAATGGGCACGGCCCACGCCGGTTTGAGCATTTGCAGGGCCAGCGCCGCCCGGTACGGGTCCATGTGGCCTTTGCCCAGCGTTGGCCCCCAGCCCCACACCGGCAGCAACGCCACATCAAGCTGTTTCGCCAGGTCGCTCATTTCCGGGAAGAGGTCGGTATCGCCGGGGAAGTAGATGCTGTGCGCGCCGTGGATGACAAAGCCCAGCGTGTCGGCGGTGGGGCCGTAGCGAAAGCGGGCGCGGTCGTGCAGGGCGGGCGTGGCCTGAATGCGCAGCGGCCCGGCGCCGGTTTCGCTGCCCGATTCCAGTTCCTCAATTTGGCGGTAGCCGCGCCGGGCCAGCATTGGCCCCATGCCCGGCGGCACAATCAGCCGCGTATCCGGCCCCAGCATCTCCAGCGAGGGCAGGTCCAAATGATCGAAATGCATATGAGACAGCAGCACCGCGTCAATATTTTGGGTGCTGTCCGGCGAAACGCCGGGCGGGCGGCGGCGCAGGTGCATCACTTTGCGGCGCAGTACCGGGTCGGTCAGCAGACGTACGCCGTCCATCTCGATGAGCATGGTGGCGTGGCCCACAAAGGTGATGCGCAGCATGGCGGCTACGCCCGCACCAGCGTGATGTGCGTAATTTCCGGCGAACAGTTGAAGCGCACCGGCTCGTTGGTAACGCCCAGCCCGCGGTTGGTGTAGAGCCACATATTTTTCACCCGGTACAGCCCCTGATCGTACTTCCAGCCCAGGTAGGGCAGTAACAGCGGGCCCAGCCGCGGCAGCCGAATTTGCCCGCCGTGGCTGTGTCCGGCCAGTTGCAGAACAATGCGCTCGTCGGTGGCG
>RFJF01000667.1 GCA_003695455.1 Chloroflexota bacterium | reverse complement strand
GCGCCACGTTGGTCAGCGGTCCCAGCGCCAGCAGGGTGAGTTGGCCGGAGTGCCGGCGGGCCAGTTCGAGCAAAGCCAGCGCGGCGTGTTGACCCTGCACCGGACGGCGTGTCTCAACCGCCGCGCCGCCCAATCCATCCGGCCCAAAAATTTCTTCGGCGTGGATGGGGGGTGTTTGTCGCAAGGGTTTGCTACAACCGGCATACACCGGAATGACCGGCGCATTGGCGGCATCCAGCACCACCCCCACGTTACGGGTAACTTTTTCCAGCGAGACGTTTCCGGTAACGCAGGTAATTGCGGTGATGTCTGCGCCGGGAAAAGCCAGCGCCAGCAGCAGGGCCACAGCATCATCAATACCGGCATCGGTGTCAATCACCAGTTTCATCGGCGGCCCCATTAGGTGTGGTTACGTAAAAATTGGTCAAATTCAGCGCGGCCGGGCATCGAGGGTTGCGCCCCCGGTTTGGTGGCAGACAGCGCGCCTACCGCCGCTCCGCGGCGCAGCGCTTCGGGCAGGGGGTGGCCTTCGATGAGCGCAACCGCCAGCCCGCCGTTGAATGCGTCGCCGGCGGCAACGGTATCCACCGCCAAAACTTCAAACGCGGGGATGAATCCCCGTTCGCCGCTGCGATTGGCAAAAACCACACCCTGCGCCCCCATTTTGACCACGGCCGTCTGCACCCCGCGGTCCAGCAGAATATCGGCGGCTTTAAAGGCGTCATCGGGGGTGTTCACGGCAAAGCCCACCAGTTGGGCGGCTTCCACCTCGTTGGGGGTGATGATGCTGACCAGCCGGTACAACTCCGGCGGCAGGTTCTGGGCGGGGGCCGGGTCCAGAATCACGGTTACGTCCTGCTCGCGGGCCAATCTGGCGGCGGCAATGGTGGCATCCAGTGGAACTTCAAGCTGAAGGAGCAACGCCTGTGCGCCGGGCAGGTGTTCTGCCAGCCGGTTTACATCAGACTGGTCAACGCGCCCATTGGCGCCTGGAACCAGGATGATGTTGTTTTCGGCGTTGTCATCTACGGCAATAATTGCCACGCCGGACGAAACCCCGGTATCCGTAAAAATGGCCGAGGTATCCACGCCCGCCGCGTCCAGATTTTGGCGCAATTCTGCGCCAAATCCATCGCCGCCCACGCGGCCAATCATTTTAACAGGGGTGTTCAACCGGGCGGCGGCCACGGCCTGGTTAGCGCCTTTGCCGCCGGGGGCGGTAAAAAACTGGTGTCCAATAATCGTCTCGGCGGGGGCAGGCAGGCGGGGGGTTTGGGCCACCAAATCCATGTTGATACTGCCAAAAACCAGTAACGTCATTGTCATCACTCGCAGGGGAATCAGGTCTTTTCAGTCCAGCGTGGGGTTGCCATATCTGGCGGGTCACGTGTTAAACCATTATATTTGAATTGAAACGCATGTCAAAGCCGTGGCAAAGGCATCGCCCCAAACAAAAACGCCCGCAGAAATCTGCGGGCGCGGGGTATCGAGCCAATTTACGCTTCCATTTGCATAAAGTGTTTGGCGTTGCTCCAAATCACTTTGGGCGTAATTTTGATGGGGTGAACCCGGTGGGTAATGGCCCACCCTTTGAACAGTTTGTGAATCCACCAGTAGAGGGAGTCGGTTAGTTTGTTGTGCGGCACTTTGACCAACTGCCGGATGAGCGGCTCCATCCACGGGTACTCCACGCCGATGGCAAACCAGCGCTGTAAATTTTCCATACGGTTTTTTTCTGTGTCATCCCGCACCAGAATGGAACTATCCCAGGCAATGGCGCCAATATCTTCAAAACTACCTGCCATGTGGCCGTTTTGCTTGGTAAACTCGCCCAGTTCTGTGGCCGGGTAGGGCTGGAACAGAAAGGCGTGGGCGTATTTTACTTTGGCTTCGGCGTTGAGGCGCATGGTTTCAAAGTCGTCCTCAAGCGTGGCGGTGGGCAGGGCCAGAATGTTGGTGGCGGTCAGGTTGATGCCGGCCTCGTGGAGCATGCGGCCGGATTCGATGATGGTTTCGCGGGACATTTTGCGGCGCAGCAAATCGTTGCGCAGTCGGTCGTTGCCGGCCTCAATGCCCATGCTGACGGTGTTGGCGCCGGCTTTTTTGAGCAGGGCTACTTTTTCCGGGGTAATCAGGTTAGAGCGCACGTTGGCAAAAAAGGGCAGGCCTACTTCTTTGGGGAACTTTTCGGCAAATTCCTCCAGCCAGTCCACAAAAATGATGAACAGGTCATCCAGAAAGACCACCTGTTCCAGCGGGTAGTGGTCCCGCACCCAGTTGACTTCTTCGATGACGGAATCAACACTGCGCTGGTAGCCCCGTTTTTCGCGGGTGTAAATCTGGTACCAGGCGTGGTTAAAGCAGTAGGTGCAGTTGTAGGGGCAGCCCCGGCTGGCCATAAAATGTTTGATGGGACTGCGCCGGGTAACGGCGTGTTTGCTGTAAATCAGGTCCCGGTCAGGCATGGGCAGGTCACCCAATTTGCGGATGAGCGGCCGCACCGGATTTTTGACAATTTCGCCGTCTACGTCAAACCACCAGTTGGGAATGTTGGGGTCCAGCCCGCCTTTGTCCAGCGAGTTGGCCAAATCAACTATGGGGCCTTCACCTTCGCCCACGCAAACACCGTCAACGCCCGGTTCCTGAATGAGGTCCGGGAAAAAGGTGGCGTGCGGGCCGCCAAAAACAGACATGGGCGCGTGGCCGTTGAGCGATTCCTTGATGGCGCGGTTCAACTTGAAGTAGTAGTGCTGTGAGCCGGTCATCATGCTGTAGCCCACAATATCGGGCTGGTAATGTTTGGCAAACGCAATCGGGTCTTCCTGCGCGGCAATGGTCAACTGCACATCATGACCGGCTTCTTTCAGCACCGCAGACATAGACATAATGCCCTGCGGTTCGTAATCAATTTGTTTTTCTACCCACAAAATTTTGGCCACAAAAATACCTCCTCGTGCGCGGTTCAGTTGTGAAGTGGCGTACGGACGGTTTGATTATAGGGAGTCGCGGTATTTTCTCAATTTTTTATATTTTTTATAAACATAATCT
>RFJF01000666.1 GCA_003695455.1 Chloroflexota bacterium | reverse complement strand
GGCGGGGGGAAATCTCGCTCGATACGGTGGTGACGGTTTCCGCCAATGCGGCGGCCGAGCCGCCCAGCAAGCTGGGGCTGTTTCTCACCCAGTTTGAACCCGCCGTACTGGAAATGCTCAACCAGGCCCAGCCCGCGCTCATCAAAACCATGGAGGTTGACGCCAATTTTGCCAGGGGGATGAAAGATGCCTCGCCTGCGTCAATCATTGTGGGGCGGATTGTGCTGGGCCAGCTCAACCTGGATGTTGACCCCATTCCGCTGGCGCACGAATTTGTGAACAAAATTCTACCCATTGCCACCGACCCGGTTCGCATGTCGGCCTTTTCCGGCTGGGAAGCCTACAACGAACCCGTGGCCGATACGGTGGACAAAATGAAACGGCTGGCCGATTTTGAGGCCGAACGCACCCGCTTGCTGGCCGAACACGGTATTCGCTCGGTGGTGGGTAATTTTGCTTCCGGCCACCCGCCGCTGGAGTTGTGGCCCCACTTTAAACCTGCGCTCGACGCCATTCGGCAGCACAACGGCTTTTTGGGCCTGCACGAATACTCGGCGCCGGTAATGCAGTACCGGGCCGGATCGCTGCAACCCCCCGGCGACCCGCCGCAGGGTGACGAAGGCTGGCTCACGCTCCGCTACCGCAAAGCCTACCGGCGCTACCTGCAGCCGATGGGATTTGGTAACATCCCCATCCTCATTACCGAATGTGGGGTTGACGGTCTGATCCGCCCCCGCCCCGGCCCGGACGACGCCACCGGCTGGCAGGATTTTGTAGAAACGTGGCGGGCCAACGGCCTGCGCAACGACCCTCCCGGTGTGTACATGGACCAACTCATCTGGTACGACCAAAATCTTCAGCAGGATGATTACATCAAGGGCGCGGCCATTTTTCTGGCCGGCACCAATGACCCGCAGTGGAAATCGTACAATATTCTGGGGCCGGGCGCCGGCAAAATGCCGCAACTGCTTACCCAGTACCTGGCCGTCCATCCACCCCGGTAATCGCTAATCAAGCCGCCAATAATTTGACATAAATATAGTAAATTTTCACTAATAGAAAATTTAAACCAAATTTTGCCCAATATTACCGGTTTGTGATAAAATTACGGTGTGGGTAAAAATTTCCACGCTCAGTCTTCTCTGCCCCACCTGCCGGTTAACCAGGGCCAATGTAACTACGAGTTGTTGCTCATGACATTCAGTGTGGGCGGCAACCCCAGACATTGCCAAAACCATTTTTCTGCATTATTCTTTGCACAACTCAGTTTAATATAACAAAGGAGTTACTCATGAGTAAAAATACATTAACCATCACCGATAACCGGACCGGTAAAACCTATGAGATTCCCATTGAAAATGACTCTATTCGGGCCATTGATTTGCGCCAGATTAAAGTCAACCCCGATGATTTTGGGATGCTCAGCTATGATCCGGCTTATTTGAACACCGCAAGCTGCAAAAGCCGGATTACCTACATTGACGGAGCCAAAGGGATTTTGCGCTACCGGGGGTACCCCATTGAGCAGTTGGCCGAACAAAGCACCTACAAAGAGGTGGCATACCTGCTGCTTTACGGCGAGCTTCCTAACGCCGAGCAACTGGAATTCTGGCAAAACAGGATTATGCGCCACACCTACATTCACGAAGACCTGCGCCACATGATTCAAAATTTCCGTTACGATGCTCACCCGATGGGAATTCTGATTGGCGCTGTAGCCGCAATGTCTACCTTTCACCCGGAAGCCAAAAATTTTGATGACCCTGAAATTCGGCAAAAGCAAATCTGGCGGATTTTGGGCAAACTACCCACCATTGCCGCTTTTGCCTACCGAACCCGCATTGGTCGCCCGTACAATTACCCCGACAGCAGCCTGGGGTACGCCGCCAACTTCCTGTACATGCTTGATTACATGAACCAGCGTGATTACGAAGTAAACCCGGTGCTGGCCAAGGCGCTGGATGTGCTGTTTATTTTGCACGCCGACCACGAACAAAACTGTTCAACATCGGCAATGCGCTCGGTGGGTTCAAGCCGGGTAGACCCCTACAGCGCCATTGCGGCGGCGGCATCGGCATTGTACGGGCCGCTGCATGGCGGCGCCAACGAGGCCGTTCTGCGGATGCTGACTGAAATTGGCAACGTGAAGAATATTCCGGGTTACATTGAGCGCGTCAAAAAAGGTGAATTCCGCTTGATGGGTTTTGGTCACCGGGTGTACAAAAATTATGATCCGCGGGCCAAAATCATCAAGAAAATTGCCCACGACGTGTTTGAAGTAACCGGCAGCAACCCGCTCATTGATATTGCCGTTGAACTGGAAAAAATTGCGCTGGAAGATGAGTATTTTATTAAGCGCAAACTTTACCCCAACGTTGATTTTTACTCGGGCATCATTTACCAGGCCATGGGCTTTCCGGTTGATATGTTCCCGGTGTTGTTTGCCATTGGCCGGGCGTCTGGCTGGCTGGCCCAGTGGATAGAAATGATTGATGACCCGGAACAGCGTATTGCCCGCCCGCGCCAGCTTTATTTGGGTGAACCCATGCGTGATTACGTGCCGGTGGATCAGCGTTAAGTATCAGATACAGAACAGTTGTGTAAAATTCAAAACCCGCCGGGGATTGTCTCCGGCGGGTTTTTTGTGGTTTGTGGGGGTAAAAAGATTGTTTCAGGCCTCTCGGCCCACGGCCTGCGCCATAGCCCTGACCTGCTGCATCAGCTCTGCAAATTGGGGTAGTGTAAGGCTCTGCGGCCCGTCAGACACGGCCGCATCCGGGTTGGGATGCACTTCGATAATCAGGCCATCGGCGCCGGCAGCCACACCGGCCAGCGCCACCGATTTGACGTGCCGCCGCACGCCAATGGCGTGGCTGGGGTCGGCAATCAGCGGCAGGTGGGTCAGTTCTTTCAGGGTGGGAATGGCGTTCACATCAAATGTGTTGCGGGCGTATTTATTATCAAACGTGCGAATGCCGCGTTCGCACAACATTACCTGATTGTTGCCGTGGCTCAAAATATATTCGGCTGCCATGAGCAAATCTTCCAGCGTGGCAGACATGCCCCGTTTGAGCAGCACCGGCCGCTGGGCCTCGCCCACGGCGTTGAGCAAATCATAGTTTTGCATGTTGCGCGCGCCAATTTGCAGAACATCGGCGTAAACCGCCACCAGCTTCACCTTGTCCGGCGACATCACCTCGGTGACCACCGGCAGACCGGTGGCCTCGCGCGCCTCGGCCAGCAGTTGCAGCCCCTGCTCACCCATCCCCTGAAAGCTGTAGGGCGATGTGCGCGGTTTGTACGCGCCGCCGCGCAAAAATGTGGCCCCGGCCTCTTTGACGGCGTGCGCGGTTTCAAGCAACTGTTCGCGGCTTTCCACACTGCACGGCCCGGCAATCACTGCCAGTTGTTTGCCGCCCACCGTAAAATCACCAATCTGGAACGTGGTGTTTTCCGGCCGGAAGGCGCGGCTGGCCAGCTTAAATTTTTGGGTGATAGCCATCGCATCCAGCACACCGGGCAACTGCCCCAGTTGAAACAGGTCAAGCGGCTGCCCCTTGCCCTGCAAGCCAATCATCGTTTGGCCGTGGTCGCTGGAGCGATGGGTTTGCCAACCTTTGGCTTCAACCTCGGCCACCACGTTGTCAATTTCAGAGGGGGTGGCTTCGGGGTGCATCACAATAATCATACTGCGCCTCCCTCTGCGCTGTCGCTCATGACGGCCGGGTCGCTTTGGGTGGTGGGGGTGGTAGCCATAGGGTAAGAGCCGAGCATCTTTACAAATCCGGCTTCGCGCAGCAGGCCCAGCAGAGCGGCTTCGGCCTTTAAATCCTGCCAGTGACCCTCAAAATCCAGATAGAACAGATACTGCCACGGCCGGTTGCGGCGTGGGCGAGACTCAATTTTGGTCAGGTTGATGCCGCGCTCGGCAAATTCACCCAAACAGCGATACAGCGAGCCGGGCAGGTGCCGCGCCGAAAAAATGAGCGATGTTTTGCTGCGCTGGGCGCGGGGCGGGTCATCGTTACCCAGCACAAAAAAGCGGGTGTAATTAAACGGTGCATCTTCAATCTCTTCCTGCAAAATATCCAGATTGTAGATTTTGGCCGCCAGTTTACTGGCAATAACACCCAGATTGGGTTGCGGGTTGGCCGCCAGGTCACGGGCGCTGCTGGCGGTATCAAACGACGGCACCTGTTCCAGGTGGTGGCGCTGGATAAATGCGCCGCATTGCGTGAGCGATTGCAGGGTTGAGCGCACCTGTTTTAAATCCGCCAGTTGTGTGCCGGGAACAGCCATCAACGTATGTTTGATGTGCATGATGACTTCGGCCTGAATCCGCAAATCGTGCTCCATCAGCAGTTCGTAGGCGCGGGGCTGCGAACCGGCCAGCGCGTTCTCTACCGGCAGCATCCCCAATTCGGCCCGGCCGGATTTGATAGCCTCAAAAATATCCTCCAGCGAGTGGCAAGCCAGCGTTGGGGTATCTGGTCCAAAAAAATGAAAGATGGCATTCTGCGAATGGGAACCATCAATTCCGTGAAAGGCTACGGTTGGCATAACTCTCTCCTGGTAAAAAATAGTGAATAAACGAATGGCGAATGGCGAATAGCGAATAGCGAATAGCGAATGGCGAAT
>RFJF01000061.1 GCA_003695455.1 Chloroflexota bacterium | reverse complement strand
TTTGGATTTCCTGCGTCAAAACTGGCCCAAAATCAACAATGCGCTGATCTGGCTGGAATATCAGGATATGAATGAGTGCGGCCTGCTGGAAACGCCGGAGGCGGGCAACTGGATGGATCTGGTGGCCGTGCGGTACAACATTCTGTACGATAACGTGCTGTACTACGCCGCCGCGCTGGCCCACCAACAAATGCACGCCCGCCTGTCAGCCGATGTTCCCCGGCACGAGTTACTGGTGGATGCCGCCGGCATTCACCGGCGCATCAATTTGCTGTTGTGGATTGACCGCTGCTGGGTGGCAGAGCATTTTGCCGACCACCTGAAAAAGCTCAAGGAAATTCGGCTGGAATGGTTTATGCTGTACCACAACATCGGCACCATTTCCAGCCGGCCCTACTACCTGCCGTGGGTGGCCTTTCGTGAATATGGCGACTGGTGCGACAGCCTGGGCAACGCGCTGGCAATTCTGACCGGCGTGGCCGACGGACACCGGCGAGCGCACATTCTGCGCTACATGTACCAGGTGGGCATTGCCGAACCGTACCCCACCAAAGCCATCAACCCCCCCATTTATCCCGGCGAAGCCGACTGGCGCGAGTACTACCGCAGCCGCAATTTGAATTTGCCGCATCAGTATCACAACGGCGGCATCTGGCCGATGGTGGGCGGGTTTCACGTGGCTGCGCTGGTGCGGCACGGTTGGCAAGCCGAGGCAGAGCGACTGCTGGTGTCGCTGGCCCGGGCCAACCGGCAGGGGGTTGACCAAAAGTGGGAATTCAACGAATGGCTGCACGGCGACAGCGGCCACCCGATGGGGTTTGGGCAGCAGGCATGGTCGGCGGCCATGTACCTGTACGCCGAACACGCCGTGCAAACAGGCCGGCTGCCGCTGTTTGACGATTTGCTGGCTGCAAAACCGGCATCGCTCATCGCCGCTGAAAACAACGAATTTGCCGTACATGCCGGCGGCGGCCCCACAAAAAACGGGTAAACCCGGTTCCCGCGGGAGACACTCTGTTGCGGTTCCCTACCGGTTCATCGCGGGGATGACCAGATATTTCAGCCAGTTCTCAACTTCCAGTTGCCGGATTTTATCATCCAGAATGTCATCACCCACGTTGAGGGCCTGACGCAGTTCCCCGTTTTCAGGCTCTTCCGAGAGGGCAATCATCTGCCCAACCAGGCCCGCCACCTCGCTTTCTTCACTAAAAAAGCCTTCTTTGGTGAGCGGCTTTTTGCGGGCGTCAATCAGGCGGGCCATTTCAAACAGGGTAAATTCCGGGTGGTACTGGGTGGCCCAAAATTCGCCGCCGCCGGGGTATTTGACCGACAGCGCCTGCACCGGCGTGTGTTCGTTGGCAGCCAGTAGCGTGCCGCCTGCGGGAATTTGGGTCACTTCGTCCAGGTGCATGATGAAGCCGTCAAATCGGTGCGGCTTGCCGGTGTACATTGGGTGAGCTTTGCCCGCATCCGTCAGCCGAATATCGCGGGCAATGGACCACTCGCGACCCCGGGGGTTTAGTTTGACCTCGCCGCCGGCGGCGGTGGCGGCCATCTGCACGCCCCAGCAACTGCCGTACTGCGGCACGCCGGCCCGGTAAATGGCCCGCGAAAGTTCAATCTGGCGGGTTACCTCCGGCACGTCGTGGTACAGGGTCAGGTCAGAGCCGGTCCAAATGTAGCCGTCATAAGAATTCAGCGCCGCACCCTCCGGCAGGGCGGTGTCCAAATCGGCCACGTACAGCACATCAAAATTTCCGTGCGGAACCATAGGCCGCAGCATATTCAGGTACAACTCGTGGGCCTGCGCCACCTGCGTCAACGCCAGCGCGCGGCGGCTGCGTTGGGGGTAGCAGTTAATTACACACAGTGAAAGCGAAACATCAAAGGTCATTTTTTTCTCCGTTGGAAATACGGCAGACAGTAGACAGCAAACGGTAGGTGGGGCATCTACCTCCTTACTCCGTACTACTTACCCCTTTATTTTCCGGCGGCGCAGGAACCCCTTCGCTCAAGCCGTGCGGGTACGCGCCGATAAAGCTCAAATGAGAGACCAGCCCCGTGCCCGGCTGCCACACAAACAAACGGCAGGCTGCCGGTTCAAACAGCGGGTCCAGGTCATCCACTTCGTGCAGTTCCAAATCATAAGAAAAACAGGCGCTGGTGGTGATGTAGGCCGTGGTTCCGCACCAACCCACCACCACATCGCGGTGGACGTGGCCGCAAATCACGGCCTCAATTTGCGGGTGACGGGCCACAATCCGGCCAAAAGAGTCGCCGTTGGCGCACCACAGCCGGTCCGGGTAGGGCATGCCGGTTTTGAACGGCGGGTGGTGCATAAATATGGCCGTGGGGCGCTCCGGCGACTCCTGCAACCGGGCCTCCACCCACGCCAGCCGCGCCTCGTCCAATCGGCCCGTGTGTTCCCCCGGCGACAGCGTATCCAGGGCAATAATCCGCACCGGGTAATCCTCCAGGGTGTAG
>RFJF01000665.1 GCA_003695455.1 Chloroflexota bacterium | reverse complement strand
TTACAGTCTCACCTTCAAGCGCCCGGCCAACGGCCCCAACATGCCACTGTCGCTGACGGCGCACAAAGTGGCCGTTACGCCGATGGGAGAAATGCTGCGTCTGAGCAGCACGCTGGAGTTGGCCGGGTTTGATTCATCCATCAACCGGCGGCGGGTAGAAGCAACCCGCCGGGCCGCGCAGGAGTACCTGCCCGGCGTAGATAAACTGGAACTGCTGGAAATCTGGCGCGGGTTCCGGCCTGCCTCGCCGGACGGGCTGCCGCTGATTGGCCGCAGCCAACTGTTTAGCAATCTGATTGTGGCTACCGGGCACGGTATGCTGGGGATGACTCACGGCCCCATCACCGGCAAACTGGTGGCCCAAATTGTTGCCGGACAACCGCCGGAGATTGACCTTTCGGCGCTCAGCCCGGCCCGATTTTCGTAAAATACAGGGGCGTGGTTCATTTTGGTAGATTTTCATCTTTACAAATTCACCTGCTTGCGTGCCCGGTTAAAACGTAAAACATAATGTGTTATTCAGGCCCAAATTCTTACGTTTTCCGAAGATATCCGGCAAAACCAACAAATTTGTAAAGTAAATGGTGCGGGCTAATGAACCACGCCAAGACAGGCAACCATGACCGATCCGATTATTCAGGTAGAAAATCTGCACAAAAGTTATTTGATGGGCAAAGAGGCCGTACCGGCCCTGCGTGGGGTCTCGATTGATGTGGCGCGGGGTGAAATGCTGTGCCTGATGGGGCCAAGCGGCTCCGGCAAAACCACCCTGCTCAACCTGCTGGGCGGGCTGGATGAACCAAGCCGGGGACATATTTCAATTGATGGCGAAAATGTAGTGGCGATGAAAGAGGAGCAGTTGGCCCGCCTGCGGCTGCGCAAGCTGGGCTTTGTGTTCCAAACTTTCAACCTGCTCAACAACTTTACTGCGTTTGAAAACGTGGAAGCCCCGATGGTGCTGTCCGGGCAATTCCGCCGTAAAGCGCGCAAAGAACGGGTGGCAATGCTGATGGAGCAGGTGGGGTTATCGGACCGGATGGACCACTACCCCAGCGAACTTTCCGGCGGGCAGCAGCAGCGGGTGGCTATTGCCCGCGCGCTGGCCAACGATCCGCCCATCATCATTGGCGATGAAATGACGGGCGACCTCGACTCGGAAACCGGTTTTGAGGTGATGCGGCTGGTGCGCCGGCTCAATCAGGAACAGGGCAAAACCGTTATTTTTGTCACCCACGACCCCCGTATGGCAGAATTTTCTGACCGGGTGATTAACATGCTGGACGGGAAAATTCACACCGAAACCACCCAGCGAATGGGCGAATAGCGAATGGCGAATGGCGAATCTCCCTTGCTCCTCTGCTACTTGAGAATGTAGTACGTTCCTTTTTTGTCACCAATTTTGAGCAGCAGCCCCTTGTCCACCAAATCTACCAAGTCCAGCCGCAGGGTTTCGGCGTTCACATCGGGGCAAAGCTGGCGGTACTCGCGGTTGGTGATGCGGCCGGTTTGTTCCAGATAGCCCATCGCCCGAATCTGGCGCTCGTTCATGTTGGTGGGCCAGCGCTGCCCTACTGGCCGGCGCTCGCGCAGGTTGTGCAGTCGCACCGTGAATGAGTAGGGTTTGGCCTCAAAATCCGGGGCGGTGTGGCCGCTTTCCAGCATTTCTTCAATCATGCGGTCAATGCCCAGCCCCAGTTCCTCAATGTATCCCCACTGAAACAGCCCCGCCACCAGCCGCGGATTGCGTGAAAAATGCTCCTCCACAATGTTGTCCAGCGTGATGTAGCCCGGCAGCCCGCCGGGGCTGATGACTTCCAGCCGGTCGCTGTACATGCGAATTTCAACCCGGCGGCCGCTCATGCGGTAATCGCGGTGGCAGACGGCGTTGACCAGCGCCTCGCGGACGGCAAAGGGTGGGTACTCTGGCACTTCGTGGCGGCGCAACCCGTTGACCACCGCCTCTACCTGCATCTCTTCGGTAGCCAGATTCCAGGCGCGCTCCACCATCCGGGCCAGCGGCCCGCTGATTTCTACCCGGCGGCCGTACCCGGCCAGCCCGTCACGGCCGCGGGCATCCTTGCCGTGAAACTTCACAAAAATGATGCCGCTTTGCGGTAAAAAAACCTGCGGCTGCTTGCCAAACAGCAACATTCCGGCCACGGTGGGCGTGCCATCCTCCAGCATCGCCCCAATATCAACCAGATGGTCCTGCAGCGAGCCGCGCGGCGGCGGCGCGCCGCGTTCCTGCCGCAGGCGCAAATATTCATCCAGCACCGATTTGTCCAAATCAACCAGCGTGGCCCCGGCTACCGGCTCGCCTTCAAAATCACCGCTGGATTTGGTGGCGGCCAAATGGCGAATCACCTCGCCGCTGGGAGGCTTGTTGGCGGCTCCGGCCCTAATCAGCACCCGGCCGTCGGCCAGCGCGTGCAGTTCCGGGCTGCGGGCCACTTTGAGCGCCACCACCACGCCGCCGGGCAGGGGGTACTGCTCCCAACTGGTAACCACCGGCGGGCGGCACATGACCATAGCCCGCACAAGTTCGCCTTCCACGTCCTCGTCGGTCAGGTAATCAATCACCCGGCCCTGCGGATTCACCCCCAGCAGGATGGTGCCGCCGTCGGTGTTGGCAAAGGCCACCATTGTTTCTGCCAGCAGGGTAGCTTCTGGCCGGCTGATAAATTCGATTGTTTGCCCGGGACCACGCCGCAACATTTGTTCTAACATAGCTCAATTATCAGTGAACCGGCGGCAATTGTCAATTGTTGATTTGGGCGGCTCGTGCTATAGTCTCGGTATTGCGGGGTAGCAGGGGTGCCGGGTGGCAGGGGGTCATTCGCCATCTGTCGTTCGCCAAATCGTTGAATCGCTGAATCGTTGAATCGCTGAATCGCTTATTTTCAAGGGAGTAAATCATGTCAACTGCCGGAACGATGACCCATCAGCAAGCGCAGGCGCTGCTGCGCAAAATTGTGCGGGCCAAAGACAAAGATGAATTGCAGCAGATTATCAGCGTCAACCTCAGTTCCTGTGACGGCGTATTTTTTGCCGAACTGGAAGGGATGGTTGAGATGTTCCGGGCCAGGGGTGATGAATCGAGCGCCCGCAAACTCAAAGAACTGGGCGACTACATGGCCCGCCTGCGATTTATGATTTGATTCACCACTCCCGTTCATCGTCGTCGCTGCGGCGTTGAATCCAGTCCTGCCGGGCAGATGATACCCCGTCGCGCTCGCCGGCCCGCACCAGCAGCACTACGGCGGCAATCGCAACCGCCAATGCAACGCCACAAATCACCACCAGTAATATTGTTCCAATCACAAAAACCTGCCCCCAAACCAGCTTGACATAGTGCAAAAAAGTTAGTAGACTAAAATCAACAACATTATGTTAAATTTCTGATGTTGTTTGTTCACTCTATTTTATCACAACCCCGGCAGAGAGACATGGCCGCCAGAAAAAGTAAAAGCAAACCGGTTCCCGTTACACGGCAAATTGTTGAACGCCTGCACACCTACCGGCGAGAATTGACCGGCGGGGCGCTGCTGCTGGTGGCGGCAATTACCCTGCTCAGTCTGTTGTCGCTGACGGACGGCAGTATCAGCCAGTGGTGGGGCACGCTGTTCAGCCAGTTGTTTGGCTGGGGCGCAATTCCGGGCGCGCTGTTGATGGGCGCTTTTGGCGGGCTGCTGGTGTGGAGCCGGTTGAAAAATGAGGATGAACCCCTGCCGCTGGATATGATTGTTGGCGGCGAACTGTTGTTTGTGGCCGCGCTGGGGCTGACCCATCTGCTGGCGGTTGAACCCGGCGAATACGCCGTGCGGCTGGCCCGCAACGGCGGCGGCGGCGGATTTGTGGGCTGGGGAATCAGCAACTTTTTTGTGGAACTGGTGGGGCAGACGCTGGCCGTGGTGGTGCTGATGGCGCTGGGGCTGGCAGCGGTGGGGCTGCTCTTTCGGCTCTCGTTTGCCGATGCCGCCCGCTGGGCCGAACTGGCCGGCAACTGGGCCACCGACAATCTGGAACGCCGCCGGCAGACCGAGCCGCCTGCCCCGCCCGAGGAGACGCAGCCGCCACGTGTTTCCGCAGCGCCAAAACCTGTTCCCAAAGCCAAACCCGCCATGCCGCCCAAACCGCTTGCCCCGCCCCCCCTCACCGCAGAAGCGGCGCTGGCCGCTATGCCTGCCACACGGCGTAAACTTCCCCCTATTGACTTGCTGGCGCCGCCCAATCAGGACCCCACGCACGGGGCCAACGCCCGTTACCAGGCCCAAATTATCGAAGACACGCTGGGCGGCTTTGGCATTCCGGCCACCGTGGTAGAAATCAACACCGGCCCTACGGTTACCCAATTTGGACTGAAACTGGGCACGCTGGAGCGCAAACTACCGGATGGTTCGGTGGTGCAGCAGCGGGTGCGGGTCAATAAAATTGCCGCACTCAACAACGATCTGGCGCTGGCCCTGTCGGCGGCGCCCATCCGCATTGAAACGCCGGTGCCGGGCCGCCCGCTGGTTGGCATTGAGGTTCCCAACGCTGAAAAAACAATGGTTTCGCTGCGCGGCGTTGTTGAAGACAAAGCCTTTCAAAAAAGCAAAAAGCCGCTGCTGGTGGCACTGGGCAAAGACGTTTCCGGCCAACCGGTGTTCGCCTCGCTGGCCGATATGCCGCACGTGCTGGTGGCCGGCGCTACCGGCTCCGGCAAAAGTGTGTGTATCAATGCGCTCATTTCTACCCTGCTGATGACCCACGCCCCGGAGCAGCTCCGTTTTTTGATGATTGACCCCAAAATGGTCGAACTGACCAGCTTCAACGGAATACCGCATTTGATTGCCCCGGTGGTTACAGATTTTGAGCAGGTAGTGGGCGCGCTGGCCTGGATTACGCGTGAAATGGAGCGGCGCTACAAGCTCTTTGCCAAAGCCGGCGCGCGCAGCGTATCTGGCTACAACCGCAAAGTTGGGGCCAAAGGCGAGCGGCTGCCCTACATGGTGGTGGTCATTGACGAACTGGCTGATTTGATGATGATGGCCCCGGACGAGGTGGAGCGCCACATTGCCCGCATTGCCCAAATGGCGCGCGCTACGGGCATTCACCTGGTCATTGCCACCCAGCGCCCCTCGGTGGATGTGGTGACCGGGCTGATCAAAGCCAACTTTCCCACCCGCATTGCCTTTGCCGTTACCAGCCAGATTGACTCGCGGGTGATTCTGGACACCCCCGGCGCAGAAAAATTGCTGGGCCGCGGCGATATGCTGTACATGGCCCCGGATTCGCCCAAACTGGCCCGCTTGCAGGGCTGCTTTCTGTCTGATGCTGAAATCAGCAACATTGTAAATTTCTGGAAGGCATCGCGCAGCACACCCACCTTACCCGTGCAGGCCGACGACCAACCCGCCAAACCCGTCGAGCCGCCGTGGGCCGGCATTCTGGCCGAAGCCGACAAAGACGATATGCTGGAAGAAGCCATCAAATTGATTATTGACTCCGGACGCGCCTCCACCAGCCTGCTCCAGCGGCGGCTGGGCATTGGCTACCCCCGCGCCTCGCGGTTGATGGACCAGCTTGAAGAAGAGGGCGTTATTGGCCCGGCCAACGGCGCCAAACCCCGCGAAGTGCTGTGGAAAGAAGATTCCGCAGAAGACGCTTACCCCGAATTTGAGCAGGACGTGGCCGGCTAACTTTGCCGCCACCCTCTGCAGAAACGCCCGAATTGAGCGTTTCTACCTCAAAGACAGACTTTCACCGGGCAGACAAATTATCCCGATGCCTGTTGGGGGTGGTCTCTGTCTTGCCCTGTTTTTTGACTCCGCCGATGCTGGCAGAAATTCAGCCTTAATGCTATAATAACCGACCACATTCCATGGACAAACGCCCGGTTTGGCGGCGGTTCATGTAAAAAACCAACAACATATTCTGATGAATGACAGAAGGGGCATGGTATGTCTGGACACAGTAAATGGAGTACTATCAAACGGAAAAAAGGCGCGGAAGATGCCAAACGGGGCAAAATTTTTACCCGGCTGGCCCGCGATATTATGCTGGCAGCCCGCACCGGCGGCGGCGACCCAAATTCCAATCCATCGCTGCGGCTGGCCGTAGAAAAGGCCAGAGCCGCCAACATGCCCAAAGACAACATTGAACGGGCCATCAAAAAAGGTACCGGCGAACTTGAGGGCGGCGCTGTTGAAGAAATCACCTACGAAGCCTTTGCCCCTCACGGAATCCCGGTGCTTATCAAATGCGTCACCGACAACCGCAACCGTACCCTGGCCGATGTGCGCCGCATTCTCAACAAAATGGGCGGTAACATGGCCGAAGCCGGCTCGGTGAGCTGGATGTTTGATACCAAAGGCTACATCACCATTGAACGTACCGACCAGGACCCGGATGATGTTTTTATGGCCGCGCTGGAAGCCGGCGCCGACGACGTTGAAACCGGCGACGACCTCTTTGAAATTTACACCGCCGCCTCAGACCTGCACACCGTGGTTTCCGGGCTGGAAGAGGCCGGCCTGAAAATTGACGAAGCCCAGCTTTCGCAAGTACCCAAAAATGAAATTGAATTGGGGCAGGCAGAAACAATGAAAGTAATGGGCATCATTGAAGCGCTGGAAGAACTGGATGACGTGGATCAGGTTTACTCCGGCCTGGCCATCAGCGATGAAGCCATTGCTGCCATGGAAACTGCCTAGTTGTGCGGGTGATTGGCATTGACCCCGGCCTGGCCATCACCGGCTGGGGGGTGGTAGAAAGCGCCGGCGACCATGCGCATATGGTCGCCGGCGGTGTTATTACCACTGTGGCGGGCACGCCGCTGGCCCAGCGGCTGCAAATCATCTACCGTGAACTGACGGTGTTGATTGACCGGTGGCAGCCGGAATCGGCGGCCATTGAAGAACTGTTTTTTGGCCGAAACGTAACCACCGCGCTGACGGTGGGCCACGGACGCGGGGCAGCCATGCTGGCCCTGGCCAACGCCGATTTACCCATCGCCGAATACAAACCGCTGGAAATCAAACAGGCCGTCACCGGCTACGGCGGCGCAGACAAACAGCAGATTCAACAGATGGTCAAATTACTGCTGAACCTTGAAGAAATCCCCCGCCCCGATGACGCCGCCGACGCGCTGGCGGTAGCCATCTGCCATCTTCATTCTGCCCGGCTGCTGAGCTTGTAGAGTTTTTGGAGTTTATAGCGTTTGTTGAGTGTTTGGGGTTGGGTGAGTTTGAGATTTGTTCATTGTTCATTGTTGAGTCTCCTGAAAAAAGGGTCAGGCCCCTAACGAATTAACATAATTACAAAAAATAGAT
>RFJF01000664.1 GCA_003695455.1 Chloroflexota bacterium | reverse complement strand
CTGGCCCAACCGGCCGCCCCTGCCGAACAGCCATCACCGCAGGCCGCCGCCGCCGAAGTTCAGGCCCAACTTGCTGAACTGGAGACGGAACTGGCCCCGGAAGCCAAACCCACCCCACCGCCTCCGCCGGAACCCAAAACCCCGGCACGGCCCATCGGCCCGGTGCGCGTGGGCGACAAAGTGTTTGTGCCGCAATTTGCCACCACCGCCGAGGTGGTAGCCATGACCGGCGCGCAGGCCGATGTGCAGTTGGGCCATTTCAGGGCTACCGTGCCGCTGGCCGGGCTGGAACTCCGCGAGCGCGCTGCCGCGCCCCACCCGGCCACGCTCACCGTGTCTGCTTCCGGTGAAAACGACTCGCCGGGGCTGGAACTTGACCTGCGCGGGCAGGTGGCAGAAGAGGCCCTGCTCAACATTGACCAGTATCTTGACAAGGCGTTTCTGGCCCGCCTGCCGTGGGTGCGGCTGATTCACGGCCGGGGTAGCGGCGTGCTGCGGCAGGTGGTGCGAGACGAACTGCGCGGCCATCCGCTGGTGAGCAGTTACCGGGCCGGGCAGGAAGGCGAAGGCGGCGACGGCGTGACCGTGGTCAAGCTGGCGGTCAATTGAGGGCGTTGCCGTGAATTTGAGATTTTCCCTGCCGGGCCGCCGCGCCCGATTTCACCCGTGGGTCTGGGTGCTTTTTTTTACGCTGGCCGGTTTTGGCCTGCGCGTGCAGCGGCTCAGCTTTCAGCCCTTGTGGGGCGACGAAGGCTGGAGCATCTACTTTGCCACCCAGTCTGTGCCGCAACTGCTGGCGCTGACCGCGGTAGATATTCACCCCCCGTTCTACTATTTGCTGCTCAAATTGTGGCTGGCCGTGGCCGGAATGGGGCCGGAAATGGCCCGCTTCCTGTCGGTGATGGCCGGTACGTTGTTGATTCCCGCGCTGGCGGCGCTGGCTGCCCGGCTGGCCGATTGGCGGGCCGGCGTGCTGGCGGCGGCGGTCACGGCGGTGGCGCCGCTGGCCGTCTACTACTCGCAAGAAGTGCGAATGTACGGGCTGGTCACGCTGCTGGGGGCGCTGTCCGTCTACTTTTTTGTGCGCGATGCCGGCCATCGCCACCGCAGCGCCGGTTATCTGCTGACCACCGCCGCCGCGCTGTACACCATGTACTACTCTGCGTTTGTGGTGCTGGCCCAGTTGCTCTTTATGCTGTTTGAATATTTTAAACCGCCTGCTACCCGCGACTCCCTCCCCCTGTCAAGGGAGTCAGACAGTCTCTGGCGGGACAATAACGAGAATGAAAGTCAGGAGTCAGGAGCCGGGAGCCGGGAGCCGGGAGTTAGCTTTTCCCTAACCCCTAACTCCCAACCCCTAACCCCTTTATTTTCAGAGAAGGGGCCAACCCGTACCCCGAATCCGCCACGCCCCGCATCGCTGGCGGCGGCGTTGCGGCCTTTTTTTGTGGTGGGGCTGCTCTACCTGCCGTGGGTGCTGTTTGCCGGGCTGAAGCTGGTCAACTACATTGCCAACAAACGCACGGTTGAGGGCTACGCGCCGCTCAACCTGATTCGTTTTTTTGGCGACCATCTGGTGGCGTTCAGCGTGGGCCACCTGCCAGAGCATCTGCAACTGTACGCCTGGGCCGCCCTGCCGATGCTGCTGGCGGCGGGGCTGGGCGCGTGGGCCGTGGCGCGGGGGCGCTATCGCCGGGCCGGCCTGCTCTTTTTCTACCTGCTGGTTCCGCTGGCCGCCGGGTATCTGGTCAACCTGGTGTACCCCTTCACCCCCCGATTTTTTGAGCGCACCCTGCTGCTGGCCGCGCCCGCCTACTGGCTGCTGATTGCGCTCGGCGTGGTCTGGTTGTGGGACAAGCAATTTTTGCTGGTGGGCACGCTGGCGGCGGCCATGCTGCTGCTGGTCGCGGTCAGCCTGTTCAATTTTTACACCCTGCCCCGCACCCCGGACGAAGATTACCGGCCCCTGCTGCGCGATATTGCCGCCGTGGCCTCGCCGGATGACACCCTGCTGGCCAGCTACCAGTGGCAGTTGGGCTTTTACCGGGCCTACCTGCCGGAGCCTCGCCCGCGCCTGTTTCCGGTTCCCGGCTGGGGCGCGGGCTGGTCGGCGCAGGCGGGCCACGCCGCGCAGCTCACCGCCGATGTGCAATCTATTCTGGCCCAATCGCCGCGCCTCTGGTTTCCGGCCTACCAGGCCGGCGGCCACATTTGGGAGGATGAAGCCGAAACCGCCCTGGCCCAATTGGGCTACCCCACCCTGCTCAAATGGTACAGCCCGCAAACCAAACTCACGCTGGCCGCCGCCGGAAATCCGCAGCCGCTGGATATTCCGCCGGCCAATTTTGAAAACAAACTCGCGCTTGAATCTGCCGCCGTGGGCAGTGCCCCCCTTCAGGCCGGGCGAGACGTGGTGCCGGTGGAACTGCGCTGGCGCAAAACCGGCACGCTGGGCAGCGAGCACCGGGTCAGCCTGCGGCTGATTGATTCTGCCGGGCGCACCTGGGCCACCCGCGACAGCCACCCCCGCGCCGGGCAACTCCACTTTACCGACCTGCCCGTGGGGCAATCGCTGACCGACCGGCACGGCCTGCTCACCCCGGCGGGCGCGCCGCCCGGCACGTACCGCCTGCTGCTCAGCGTGCGCCGCCAAAGCGACGCCCGCCCGCTGGATTTGCTCGATGAAACGGGCCAGCCGCTGGGCGCAGAACTGCCGCTGGCAGACATCACGCTGCTTGCGCCGCAGCCGCCGCTTGGCCCGGATGCCCTGCCGGTGCAAACCCGGCTCAACGCTGATTTTGGCCGCCGGGCGCGGCTCATCGGTTTTTCGCTGGGCGGCGGTCCTTTTAAAGCCGGAGAAGTTCTGCCGCTGACGCTTTTTTGGCAGTCGCCCGCCCAACAATCCGGCCCGCTTGAAATTGTGGCAGAGTTGCAGGATTCCGCCGGGCAAACCGCCGCAACCTACCGCCGACCGCCGGCCCGCCCTGCTACCGAGTGGCAGCGCGGCGATCTGCTGCGCGACCCGCACGACATCCCCCTGCCGCCCGCTTTGCCGCCCGGCGCGTACACGCTCAACCTGTCGCTGCTGGATGAAAACGGCAGCCGTCTGCCGGTGAACGGCGCGGAACGGCTGGCCCTGCAAACTGTGCAAACCACCGACCGGCCGCATCTGTTTGAACCGCCGCCGTGGCAGGTTGACGTGGACGCCAACTTCAGTGACCAAATTCGACTGGCCGGGCTGGATTTGCCTGCCGAACCGCTTTCGCCCGGAGACACGCTGCCACTGACGCTCATCTGGCAAGCCACCGCGCCCGTTGAGCGCAACTGGACGGTGTTTGTGCATCTCACGGATGCCGCCGGACAAATCATCGCCCAGCAGGACCAGATTCCCGGCGCGGGGCAGTTTCCCACCACCGGCTGGCTGCCGGGCGAATACCTGACCGACCCGTACGCGCTGGTTCTGCCGCCACAGACGCCGCCCGGCGCGTACCGGCTGGAAATCGGCCTGTATGACGCCAACGATTTCAGCCGCCTGCCGCTGGTGGCGGGGGGGCAAATCACCGGCGACCACATCACCCTTGAAAGTTGGCCCATTTTGGTAGAGTGAATTAAGATGGGGTAACTGTTTTACAAATTTGGGTGTGGTTCACAACCCCGGAGAACAGCTTTACAAATTGAGCTGTCTTGTTGACCCTGTGCGTAAAATGTGTTCCGTTGAGTTTAAAATTACGACTCTTTTGGAATTCAAGGGGTTGATAAGTTGAAAACGTAAAGCGTAATTTTACGCTTTACGCATTACGTTTTACAAATTACACGTTGCCTCCTGAAATCCGGTTGAACCAAAATTACACGCAACTCGCAATACGCAGGTAGCGGAAAACAGGGCGGAATTTGTAAAGATGACACAGTGTAAAAATGAACCACGCCAAAAAGAGTATCATTTATGGAACGAACGAACGATATGTGGCTGGCCCACCTGCGCAACGGGCATCCGGCGCAGACTGCGGCCATTGAAGATTTGTTGCAGCATTTGCGGCGCGGCGTGCTGGCGTATCTCTACACCCGCACAGATTTGAATCATCTGGATAAAGCCGAATTACAGCAGATGAGCAACGATTTTGCGCAGGAAGCGCTGCTGAAAATTCAGGGGAATCTGGATAATTTTCAGGGCAAAAGCAAATTCACCACGTGGGCCTCAAAAATTGCGGCCAACACCACCATCAGCGAACTGCGCCGGGCCAAATGGCGAGACTACTCGTTGGACGCCATCACCGAAACCGGCTCATCGCTGCAAGAGGTGCTGGATTTTCCGCAGGCGCAACTCAGCGCTCCGGACACCGCCAGCGAGCGCCGTCACGTGTGGGAGACCATTGAACACGTCATTAACCACGAACTGACGGACCGCCAGCGGCAAGCCCTGCTGGCGGTGCGCGTGGAAAACATTCCCATCGCCGAGGTGGCCCGCCTGATGGATACCAACCCCAACAATGTGTACAAATTGCTGCACGATGCGCGGCTCAAGTTAAAACGTGAATTACAGGCACTGGGCCTTGAACCGGAGTACATTCTCAAACTGTACAGTTGAGTAAGTAAGATTAACCGTAACCAAACGTCTAAGTGATGGGTAAAATTTGTGTACACAGGACATGAAAAATGACCGAAGTTAAATGGCAAATGTTACTAAAATCAGCCTTTGAGACAGAAGAAGTTGAAATTGGCTGTGAGGACTGCCACGAGGCGCTGGATATGTACGCCGAGTTGCTGTTGGAAAAAGCTGACCCCGCCGCCGCTATGCCCGCCGTTGAACAGCACCTGAAACAGTGCCAATGTTGCGCCGGCGAACTCGAAGCGCTGCTGATTATGATTAACGAAGCGGTGCTGGGGAATGAAGCCAGCCCAACTGTTGGTGGATAAATTGCAAAAGCTGGGTGTACGGCTGGCCGGGGGCCGCGCCCAAAAGGAAAGGAGCGCATTTGCGCTCCTTTTTTACGCCCTTGATGCCCGGGGTATCGGGTACAAATTAATCCTGAAAAGGGCGGTGCTGGCCAGCCCCGGCGATGGTCGTTCCATCCGTTAAGGATTGTCCAGCTAAATTAACATGATTTAATTTTACAGCATCCTAACCGGTATTTCAAGGGTTTTTAACCTTTCTAACCAATTTTTTACGTTATCTTTACG
>RFJF01000663.1 GCA_003695455.1 Chloroflexota bacterium | reverse complement strand
GGCGCAGGGTGTGCTGGACCCGGACCCGCGCACGGCGCGGGCCGCCGCCCTGCGGGCGCTGGGCGATACCCTGCTGGCGGCGGGGCAGCCGGACGCCGCGCTGGAACCGTACCAGACCGCCGTGGATATTTTTCCCGGTTGGGTGGGGGGCTACCTGGCGCTGGCCGAAGCCCAGCAAGCTGCCGGAAATTTACCGGAAGCAGTTGCCGCCTACCGGCAGGCGGTCAAATTCAACCTGGATTGGCACGGCCCGCAAGCTGAGCACGCTGCCGGCCTGGCCGATTCCGGCAACTGGCCTGCCGCACTCGATGCGTACCGCGAGTTGACCGGAAATTAAAAAGCACTCATGAACAAAAAACAACTCATCAACATTCTCAAAATTGTTGTCAGCATTGGTTTGCTGGCCTTTATTTTCAGCAACCTGGACCTGAAATTACTGTTGAACGTTATCCGGCAGGCCAATCCGTGGTGGCTGCTGGCAGCGTTGTGTACCGTACTGCTGGGCGTGTTCTGGCGCTCGCTGCGCTGGCACATTTTGCTCAACGCCATCGGGGTACGGGTTCCGGTGCTTGAACTGACAGCCATCTATTTCATCGGTTTTCTGTTCAACAACCTGCTGCCCAGCGGCCTGGGCGGCGATGCCATCCGCATGATGGAGCTGAACCGCCACAGCGAACACGCCTCTGATGCCGTAACCAGTGTGCTGGTAGACCGCATGATTGGCCTGTACGGCCTGCAAACACTGGCCATTGTGGCCCTGCTGCTCGATTGGGGGTCGGTGCCGGTGGTGGTGGCCTACGTGACGGTGCTGTTTTTTGCCGGGGGATTGACCATCGGCTTTTTGCTGATTAACCGCCCGCTGTACCGCTGGCTGCGCGAACACATCGGCCTGTTCCGCTGGGCCACAGACATCAAGTTTGTTGGCAGCCTGTTCAATTCGTTTCAGAGTTACCCGCTGCCGGCTATTGGCCGGGCCTATCTGGTATCGCTGGTGTTCAACGTGGGGTTAATTTTGACCAATCTGTTCATTGGGCTGGCGCTGGGCGCCGGGGCCAAACTGACCCACTACGCAGTGTTCATCCCCATCACCTCGATGGTGCTGCTCATCCCCATCAGTTTTGCCGGGCTGGGCGTTCGGGAGGAAACCTACCGCCAACTGTTTGGGCAGGTGGGCGTGCCGGCAGAAGTTGCAGTATCCATGTCGCTGCTGTACTATGTTTTTGGCAACATCTGCACCGGCATCATTGGCGGCATCATCTATTTAACCCGCAGTACGCGTGAAATTGTGTCTGAGAGAAGCTGATTTTTTATGACGGAACAATCCCCGTACCTCAGTATTGTACTCCCCATCTACAATGAAGTAGAAAGTATTCCCATGTTGCTCAGCGAGCTGGTTCCAATGCTGGAATCGATGGGGCACACGTTTGAAATTATTTGTGTTGACGACGGCAGCCGTGACGGCAGTTTTGAGGAACTCAAAAAACTGCATGCCCAGGACGAACGCGTGCGCGTGGTCAGATTCCGGCGAAATTTTGGGCAGACCGCCGCTTTTGCCGCCGGATTTGACCGGGCCACCGGTGAAATTGTCATCACCATGGATGCCGACCTGCAAAATGACCCGGCAGACATTCCCAAACTGCTAGAGAAAATAGACGAGGGATTCGACGTGGTTAGCGGCTGGCGCACGGACCGCTGGAAAGAGGGCGTGGGTTCATTCATCAAACGCAAACTGCCCTCAATGACGGCCAACTGGCTCATCTCTACCGGCACCGGCGTGCATCTGCACGATTACGGCTGCGCGCTCAAAGCCTACCGCAGCGATGTGGTTAAAGGTATCAACCTGTACGGCGACCTGCACCGCTTTATTCCGGCTATTG
Source organism: Chloroflexota bacterium (assembly GCA_003695455.1). Classification (GTDB taxonomy): domain Bacteria; phylum Chloroflexota; class Anaerolineae; order 4572-78; family J111; genus J095. The sequence goes on along the minus strand of RFJF01000663.1, from coordinate 607 downwards.
CCAGCTACTACGGCGTTACCATTGCCGAAGTGCCGGTCAACTATCGCTCGCGGCAATTTGGCACCAGCAAATACGGCATGGGCCGCATTGTGCGGGTGCTGCTCGATTTGCTGACGGTTCGGTTTTTGCTCAGCTACTCTACCCGGCCCATCCAGATTTTTGGGCAGTTGGGCCTGCTCTCGTTTGGATTGGGCCTCATCATCGGCCTGTATCTGAGTTTTAGCAAACTCTTTTACCACGTTGCCTTGTCTGACCGGCCGCTGTTGCTGCTGGCGGTGTTGCTGGTGATGATTGGCGTGCAGTTTATCACCATGGGGCTGCTGGGAGAATTGGTGGTGCGCACCTACTACGAGAGTCAGGGCAAACCGATTTACACCATTCGGGAAGAATTGGGGTAAAAAAAGCCGGCGAGCATCAAACTCGCCGGCTTTTTTGCGCTGTCTGCCGGTGGGTTAATTTCCGGCAGACAAGAGTTCTACTTCAAACGTGAGCGTGGCATTGGGCGGAATCACGCCGCCTGCCCCGCGAGCGCCGTAGGCCAAATCCGGCGGAATAATCAACTGCCGCACACCGCCAACTTTCATGGTGCCGATGCCCTCATCCCAGC
>RFJF01000662.1 GCA_003695455.1 Chloroflexota bacterium | reverse complement strand
CGGCGACGGCACCGACCTGATGGACCAACTGCTCGACACGAGTATTCTCCGCGTGGGCATCCGGGTTTGGCCCGAAGCCTCATTTTCTCCGCCCGCTTTCCGGGGATTTTCCAACGCAGCCATCGGTGGCGCCATGAACGGTTTTGAGGTTGACGTGGCCCGCCAACTTGCCAACGGCCTGGGGCTGGAACTGGAACTGGTAGAGGCCTACCCCCCCATTATTGCCGGCGGCGACTGGCGCGGCGAGTGGGATATTGCCCTGGCATCGCTGGTGCCGGCCGAACAGCCGCCGGCCAATCCCGTGGCCCCCATTACTTATTCCAACCCGTACGGAATTATTCCCACAGCCATTCTGGTGCCAAAAAACAGCGCCATCAATTCACTGGCCCAACTTTCCGGGCAGCGGGTGGGTGTATTTGAGCACAGCGTTTACCAGCGGCTTTTTACTCCCAACGATACCCCGGTTACGGTATACGGCCAACCGCTCATCTCTCAAATTCCCAACTCCGTCCGGTTAATTGTGCTCAGCAACGTGCAAAAAGCCATCCGGCAGATGGGCCGGCCCGCCAAAGATGGCCCGGCAGAACCTTCACCGGCGGTTGACGCCGTTGACGCCATTGTAGGCCCGGCCCCTGTTTTTGAGCAGGCCGTTTCAGAAAACAAGCTGCCTTTAAAAATAGTTGCGGATGAGGCCAACCTGGCGCCTCATCCGCTGGCAGTTGCAGTGGTGCCGCAAAATAATTTAAAGGTAGACCGGCTGGTAGCCGAAATCAACAAAGTGCTGGCCCGCTTGCAGCGGCAGGGCACGCTGTCTGAAATTTACCTGCGCTGGTACGGGCAGGATTTCAGTCCGCCGCAACCGTGATTCAGTCACCGGCAACCTCAAACCCGGCCAGATTTTCCAGCGCCTTTACCAGCGCGTGGTTGCCCTCGTGGCCCAGCCCGCGGGCTTGCAGGGTACGGTACAGTTGAAAAACCAGCCCCGTTGACGGCACGGGAACACCCAAATCATCGGCCGCGCTCAAAATCAGCCGGACATCTTTCTGTTGCAGGTCAATTGTAAAACCGGGCCGCCAGTCCCGCGCCAAAATCTGCGGCCCCCGATTACTCAGCATCCAGCTACCCGCCGCACCCGCTTCAACCGCTTTAAGCGCGGTACCCACATCAACGCCGCCGGCCTGCGCAAACAACAACGCCTCGCTCATGGCCAGCGCGTGGCCCACCACCAAAATCTGATTGACCAGCTTCACGGTTTGGCCCGCGCCGTTCTGGCCTACGTGAGTAATTGTTTTGCCCATCGCCTCAAAAACCGGCAGGGCGCGCTCAAAATCAGCCGCCGAGCCGCCAACCATAATAGACAACGTACCGTTGGCCGCGCCCTCGCTGCCGCCGCTGATGGGCGCATCCAGCATACCCACGTCTGCCGCAGCCAGCTTTTCTGCCAGCATTTTGGTGGTGGTGGGGCTGATGGTGCTGCAATCAATCACCAGACTACCCGGTTTGGCCCCTGCCAAAATACCGTCGGGGCCCAAAATCACTGCCTCCACATCGGGCGTGTCGCTCACACAAACCACAGTGATGTCACTGCGGGCGGCTACATCGGCCGGATTTTGGCCGGCCTGCGCGCCGGCTTCCAGCAACGAATCCATTCGCCCGGCGGTTCTGTTCCACACCGTCAGCGGAAATCCGGCTTTGAGCAAATTGTGGGCCATCCCCCGGCCCATAAT
>RFJF01000060.1 GCA_003695455.1 Chloroflexota bacterium | reverse complement strand
GGGGAATCAGCTTGCGGGCGTAGGTTTGGGCGTAAAACGGCAAATTTTCAAGCCGCCGGCTGATGCCGGGCACGGCCACGGCGGCGATAACAGCCACGGTGCAGAGCATTGCAGCCAGCCCCACGCCAAAAATAATGGCGCTGCTTTTGCCGGCGTGGCTCTGCTGGTACGGTCGTTTGCGGTGTGAGTGCATAAATTCCTCTGCCGATGGGCGAATGATACCTGTTAACTATTCCGGGCTGTTGGCGTGATAGCGGGTGACGGTAAAGCGGTACAATGAAACCGGCTCGTCCGGCCCGATGCCGGCTTTTTTGCGAACCAGTTCCAGTTGGCGCGGCACACTGTCTACGCCGGCAATATCGGGCAGGAGTACCGCCCGCCGCGCACCGGATTGAACCACCACGCCGTAGATTTTCTCATTTAGTTGGCCGGTGTCGGTGACCGGTTCCAGCGGGCTGAGTACATCAACCTTGATTTGCAAGCCGGCGGTTTCGCGTAGCGACATAGGTGGAAAACGGGGGTCGTCAACGGCAGAGGCGATGGCCGTTTTGATGACGGCTTCGGCCAGTGTTGGCTCGGTGGGGGTGAGCGTGCCCCGGCAGCCGCGCAGGTAGCCGTTGGCCGTGTGCAGGGTTACAAACACGGCGCGCGGTTCCTGCATGTATGCCGGCAAATTGGCGGGCACGGCCAACGTTTGACCTGTTTCCAGATATGTTTGAATTGATTTTTGTGCCAGCGCAATGATTGGATGCATAATTCTGCGTTGTTACTTCCTGAATCCCTGGGACTCATCACCTATTAAGCGTATTGTTTTGCGTTGGGCTATCTGGTATAATCAGGTTGAACGTGAGAAAAAAACAGTTAACAGATAAATGAGGAAACTATGTCATCTTCGTCCGACCCGACATCGGAAGCCAGAGCGCCACAATCCATTCGCCCTATTTCAACCCAAACTCAACGAATGACCACCCCGTCTTCAGCCAGCGACCCAACCGCCACGCAGCCTCGCACCCCACGCCCCCGGCAAGTTACACCGCCGCCCCAACCGCGAACACCCAGAGGGTCAAACCGGCGCCGGAGCGGCGGTTCATCTCCCCGTAGTTTAAGCCAGGTACTCAAAGAAGCAGATCGAATGGTGGTGCAGGGTGAGTTGGATGAATACTTGCCGGTGCCATCGGGCTTTGACCAGATAGACCGGCTGATTGGCGGTGGATTGCGCAAAACTGAACTGATCCTGTTGGGCGGCGCACAGGGCATTGGCAAAACTATTACCGCGTTGCAAATGGCCAGAAACCTTGCGCTCAACGAAGCAACCTATTCTTTTTACATCTCTTACGAACACAGCGAGGTTCATTTGCTGAACCGGCTCATTTGCCAGGAAAGCATTGACCCCACTGCCGCCAACGTTGCCGGTGGTCTCAGGTTAAAGGACCTGCACAATATTGTGGTTAGCAAGCGCGCCCGCGAATGGGTTCGCAAGGATGGCAACGTTGGGCTGAATCAGATTCTATCACAGCATCCCAAGACTGCCAAAGCGATGGCTACAATTAATCGCTATGCAGACCGGTTGATTCTGATGAAAGCCAGCCC
>RFJF01000661.1 GCA_003695455.1 Chloroflexota bacterium | reverse complement strand
GAAAAATCTGCGGATTTTACAATTTTAAATACAGGGTAGATAACGGCGGCAGAGTCAACGAAACTGAATGGTCGTAGCCGTGGAAGGGAATATCATCGGTCTGCACGCCGCCCGCATTGCCCACATTGCTGCCCCAGTAGTGGCTTGAATCGCTGTTGAGAATCTCGCGATAAAAGCCGGGCCGGGGCACACCCACCCGGTAGCCCTGCCGAACTACCGGCGTGAAATTGCTCACCACCACCACAAACTGGCCGGATGATTTGGCGTTGCGGATAAATGAAAAGACGCTATTATCGCTGTCGTTGGCGTCAATCCAGGTGAAACCTGTCCATTCAAAATCATCTTCAAACAGTGCGGGTTCCTGCTTGTAAAGATTGTTCAGGTCTTTAACAAAATTTTGCACGCCCTGGTGGTTAGGCGCTTGCAACGCTGCCCACTCCAGACCAGTGTTAAAATTCCATTCCTGCCATTGGCCAAAGTCGCCGCCCATAAAGAGCAACTTTTTGCCGGGATGCCCCCACATAAAGCCAAAATAGGCGCGCAGGCTGGCAAACTTTTGCCACTCATCGCCGGCCATTTTATTAACCAACGAACCTTTGCCGTGCACCACTTCATCATGCGAAAGCGGCAGTACAAAATTTTCGTTAAAGGCGTACAGCAGGCTAAACGTCATATCGTTGTGGTGGTATTTGCGGTAAACGGGGTCTTTGCTCATAAAATTGAGCGTATCGTGCATCCAGCCCATATTCCACTTAAGGCTAAAGCCCAACCCGCCCATATACGTGGGGCGTGATACCATAGGCCAGGCAGTTGATTCTTCGGCAATGGTCAGCACTCCGGGAAAGTTGGCATGCACAGATTCGTTCATTTTGCGCAAAAAACTGATGGCCCCCAGGTTTTCCCGGCCTCCGTATTCATTGGGAACCCACTGGCCTTCCTCGCGGGAATAATCCAGGTACAGCATTGAGGCCACCGCATCAACACGCAAGCCGTCAAAATGAAATTTGTCAATCCAGTAGAGCGCGTTTGAAATGAGAAAAGCGCGCACTTCGTGGCGGTCATAATTAAAAATGAGCGTGCCCCAATCCTGATGCTCGCCCTGGCGCGGGTCGGCATGCGAATAGAGATGCGTGCCGTCAAAGTAATTCAGCCCCGAGCCGTCTTTGGGAAAATGCGCCGGAACCCAATCCAGAATGACGCCAATTCCGTTTTGGTGGCACTGATCAATCAAATACATCAAATCCTGCGGGGTGCCAAAGCGGCTGGTGGGTGCAAAAAAGCCCATCACCTGGTACCCCCACGAGGCATCCAGCGGGTGTTCGGCAATGGGCATCATTTCAATATGGGTGTACCCCATTTCTACCACGTAAGAGATGAGTTCGTCGGCCATTTCACGGTAGGTCAGGTACCGGACACCCCATTTGGGGTCTTCAACCTTGCGCCACGAGCCAAGATGCACCTCATAAATGGAAACAGGTTTATCAAACGCCTGATGCGAGACCCGGTTGTTAATCCATTCTTCATCACCCCAGGCGTAACTATTAAGGTCTACCACCACCGATGCCGTTTTGGGGCGTTGTTCCATAGCAAATCCGTAGGGGTCGGCTTTGTCAAACGAATCTCCGGCCTGGGTGAAAATCCGGAATTTGTAAACAGTATGAACCCCAAGCTCAGGGATGAAGAGCGTCCAGATGCCGCTTTCGCTGGCATTCATGGGGTGGCGCTGACCGTCCCAGGCGTTAAAATCACCAATTACTGCAACCTGGCGGGCGTTAGGCGCCCACACTGCAAAATGAACACCGGGCTGCCCGTTCAGGTTGACCAGATGTGCGCCCAGCTTCTCATAGGCCTTTTCGTGCGTCCCTTCGCCAAATAAATATTTGTCAAAATCAGTCAACAAAATATCAGATTGTTGGGGTGTATTTTCTGTCATAATTCCTCGCACGCAATGAAAGAATTGAGCCAATTAAAGAAACGGCAAATCATTCCGATAAATATTACAGGAGATTTGCAGTTTTTATTAAAATGGCCTGATGGGTTATTGGTGGTTATCTTATCACATTCACCCGGCAGGGGCAATTTACAACAAATTTGACGACAATTTTGGCAACGCAGATTTTGAAATACCGTGCAATTGCATATAATAAGCCAAATGTCGTACGCGTGATTTTTGGCACAGGTCAGCGTAGGGCAATCGTAGGCCATATCGCCTAGTAATAGTTGCCAGGGTGTAGGCTATTGTGCTATAATAGCCGCCACCTGAAAAACGACGTGTGCCAACGGGAACACTTGTAACGCGTAAGTCTGGAAAGAAGGAGAATCAAAATGGCCGTTACCACACAAAGACGCCGTCAATCACGGATCACGTCAACCGTACAACGCCGCCAACGGCAAACAGCAAACAATCAATCCGCAGTTTCTCTGGTTGCCCCGGCGCTCAAAGCCAGTTTGGTGGGTGGTTTTGGAATTTTGGTGCTGATGCTCATCGGCCTGATTCCCCCGCCGGAAAACCTGCCGTTTGTTTCGCTGGCGTTTCTGGTTATCCCCGGCTATCTGGTTGTTTGTCTGGCAACGGGTTTGCTGGCCGGCGTATTTGCCGGCGATGCCGTAACCAACAGCCAGCAGGGCGGTAAAGTTGGCTGGATGGCCGGTTTTTGGGCCGGCATTTTTGGCGGCGTGGTTGCCATGTTGCTGGCCGCCTTTGGCGTGATGCTGGTAAACTTTGGGCAAGGGGTTGTGGCCCAATTTACCCCGGAAAATCTGGCGCAACTGGCTAACTACGGGCTCACGGCCAACAGCATTGCCCTGGCCGGCCGCGTACTTGGCGCGCTGATTATTTACGGCGTCATCGGTTCGCTGGTGTCCGGGCTGCTCAGTTCAATTGGCGGAATGGTCTACCCCAAATTGAGCAACCAGTAATCAAAATATTTTTTCAGCAGCAACCTCTGGCTCTCGCTCCGGCGAGAGCTTTTTGTTTGCCGCACACCCCACCCGATTGACATTTTGGGTGCAATAGTGAATAATTCCGGCCATGACTTTTGAAACACCCTCCCAAAAATATCAATATGTAAACCAGATGTTTGGGCAGATTGCCCACCGCTACGATGTAATGAACCGCTTAATGACCGCCGGGCAAGATACCCGCTGGCGCAAACTGCTGGTAGATAAAGCCAACCTGCGCCCCGGCGGCAGGCTGCTCGATATTGCCACCGGCACCGGCGACATCGCCTTTGAGGCGCTCCACCGGCATCCCAACCTGCGGCAGGTGGTGGGCGCAGATTTCACCCTGCCCATGATGCACGTGGGCCGGCATCGCGCCGCCGCCAACGGCCAGGCCACCCGGCTGTCCTGGAGCGGCGCCGATACCTTGCACCTGCCCTTTCCGGACAACACCTTTGACGCCGTAGCCAGCGGTTTTCTCATGCGCAACGTGGTCAGCGTACCGCAGGCGCTGGCCGACCAAACCCGCGTACTCAAACCCGGCGGGCGGCTGCTGATTCTGGAAATTCCGCGCCCGGAAGACACCCTGTGGGGCGCAATGTTCCGGCTGTATTTTCACAACGTAGTGCCACTGCTGGGCGGTATCATCTCCGGCCAGCACGATGCCTACAGTTACCTGCCCGCCTCGGCAGATGCGTTTTTACGCCCGGAAGAACTCAAATTCCAAATGGAACAGGCCGGCCTGCGCAACGTGAGCTACCAAATGCTCATGCTCAACACCGTGGCCCTGCATTGGGGAACCAAATGACCGGCGCCGCCCACTTTAACAAAGCCGATGCGCGCGGCGTTCCCAGCCTGGTCTGGCGCGCCGGGCAAAACCGGCGGCTGGATATGATTGTACAGGCTGCCGGCACCCGGCTAAACGCCGATAGCCGGGTGCTGGTGGATGGCTGCGGCGTGGGCATGTACATTCGGGCGCTGCGCCAATTTACACCGCACGTCTTTGGGCTGGATATTGAACCGGAACGCGCAGCCGCCAGCGCCGCCCACTCGCCGTTGGTGCATGTAGGTGCGGGCGAGCAGCTTCCCTACCCTGCGGCCACTTTTGACCTGCTGCTCAGCCACGAAGTCATTGAGCACGTGCAAAACGATGCCCTGACCGTGGCCGAAATGGCGCGGGTACTCAAACCGGGCGGGCGGGCCGTTATTTTCTGCCCCAACCGCGGCTACCCGTTTGAAACGCACGGCCACTACTGGCGCGGGCAGTATCATTTTGGCAACACCCCCCTCATCAACTACCTGCCCACCCCGCTCAGAAACCGGCTGGCCCCCCACGTGCGCGTCTACACATCTGCCGGACTGCGCCGGCTGCTGGCCGGGCTGCCGGTACGGGTGGTGCAACACACCCAAATTTTCCCCGGCTACGATAACCTGACGGCGCGCCGCCCCAAACTGGGCCGCACCCTGCGCCAAATAACCTACACATTTGAGCAATCGCCGTTGCGCCGGTTTGGGCTGTCTCACCTGCTGGTCTTTGAAAAGCAGCCTTGACAAACGCCTCTATCATCAGGAAAATAACGGATTGGCGTGGGCTAATTGACTTGCCCATGCCCGTTGTTTCTGCTACCATGTTTACTTATGCGGTAGACTGGACACTATCCGGTGTACCGTTTTTCATTGGATGAAACTGAGCAAAAACGCAACACACAGGCTGTAACGTATGCAATCAAACAGAAAAGTGATGGTCACCCGTCGCCGCCGGCGGCGCACCCGCGAACAAAAACCCAAATATTTCATCTACCTGGGTTACATGCTGCTGGGCATTGTGGCCCTGATTTTAGCCGGAATCATGTTTATGTTTCTATCGGCGGTGGGCGGCGCCTACGCCCTGTACGACAGCTTTGCCCAACAACTCCCGGACCCCACCGCCATCGAAACCGAACAGGAAGATTTTGAAACCACCAAAATCTACGACCGCACCGGGCAAGTGCTGCTCTACGAACTGTTTGACCCCTACCGCGGCGACCGCAGCTACGTTAAACTCAACGAAATTCCGGAGTTTTGCCGCGAAGCCACCATTACCCTTGAAGACAAAACCTTCTACGACAACTTTGGGTTTGACCCCGAAGGTATTGGCCGCGCCTTTTGGCAAAATTTGCAGGGCGGGCAGGTGCAGGGCGGCAGTTCCATTACCCAGCAGCTCATCAAAAATATTCTCATTGATGAAGAAGAACGCACCCAGCTTTCCTACACCCGTAAAATCAAGGAACTGATTCTGGCCGTTGAAATTACCCGGCGCTTTGACAAAGACCAAATTCTGGAATGGTATTTTAACACCAACTCTTACTTTAACCTGGCCTACGG
>RFJF01000660.1 GCA_003695455.1 Chloroflexota bacterium | reverse complement strand
TTACCGGTCGGGAGACCCTTCGCTGCGCTCAGGGTGACACGCCTGAGACTCACCCCTAATTCCTGACTCCCGGCCCCTGAATCCTATTTTCAAGGGAGAAGATATGCCATCCCCAACTAACCCTATTTTGTTTAGTTTTGGGCCGTTCTCCATTCGCTGGTATGGTTTGCTGATTGTGCTGGGCGCACTGGCGGCAGCCTACATTGGCACCATTGAGGCCCGGCGAAAGCGCGAAGACCCGGAACATATGTGGAACCTGCTCATCTGGGTGCTCATTGCCGGCATTGTTGGCGCGCGCATTTACCACGTGCTGTCCTCGCCGCCGGGCGCCAGCCGGGATTTTAACTACTATTTCTTTGAACATCCGTTTACCGACGTTACCTTCTTTGGCGTGGTCATCCCGTTTCCATCGGCATTGATGATTTGGGAAGGCGGCATCGACATTTTTGGCGGGCTGGTTGGCGGTGTGCTGGCAGTAATTATTTACACCCGTATTCACAAATTAAACGTGTGGCGCTGGCTCGATATTCTGGCGCCGGGTATGCTGCTGGCCCAGGCCATTGGCCGCTGGGGCAACTATTTCAACCAGGAACTGTACGGCCCGCCCACCGATTTACCGTGGGGTATTCTCATCACCAACGTCAACCAGCGCATTCCTCCCTACAACGACCTGACGGTGTATCCGCTGGAAACCACCTTTCACCCGGTATTTCTGTACGAATCCCTCTGGAACGTAGCCGGCTTTGTGCTGCTAATGTGGATTGGGCGCAAATACGCCGGCAAACTGCTCGACGGCGATTTGATGTCGCTGTACCTCATCTGGTACCCCACCGGCCGGATTCTGGTAGAAATGCTCCGCCCCGATGCCTGGACACTGTCCGGCATCCCCACCGCCCAGATTGTCAGTATTTTGCTGATTGTGCTGGGGGTGGCCCTGTTCTGGTACCGGCGCAAAAACCCAAAACTGACCACCAGCCCGGAAACGCATCCAACTCTGCAACCACAGCGCCGCCGACCTGCCCGGCGCTAACATTTGACATCGCCATGCGGCAGGCTTATAATCGGTCTGTTTGCGTGCCAACACATTGGACGACCCAATGCAATATCAGGAGGATGACCGCGCACAGGCCATCCTCCCTGTTTTTCTCAGAAAAAACTTCACAGCAAGGACACAGTTGTAGCTATGGAACGACGGACAATCAGCATTTTTATTGGAATTTTACTGCTCACCGGGTTTTTGGCCTGGGTGGTTACCGCCAACCTGGAATACATCTTTACCGGCGCACCTGATGAAGTTGAACCCACATGGGCTGCGTTTTTGCCCTGGCAGGGCGACCAGCAACGCAGCATCAAAATTCACCAGGGGCTGGATTTGCAGGGCGGCTTGCAGGTGGTGCTTGAAGCCGACTTGCCGCCCGGTCAGGAATTGCAGGAAGGGGCCATGGAAGCCGCCCGCGTGATTGTTGACAACCGCGTCAACGGCCTGGGCGTCACCGAACCGCTGGTTCAGCTTCAGGGGGACAGCCGGATGATTGTAGAACTGCCCGGCATCACCGACCCGGACCTGGCTATCAGCACCCTCAAAGAAACCGGCCTGCTTGAATTCATTGATGCCGGCAGCACCCCCATCCCCGATGGCACGCCCATCAAAACCACGCTGGGCGAACCCAAAAACGTGGAAGAGGGCGTTACCGTGCCGGACACCGTGTATGAAACCGTCATCACCGGCGGCGATCTGGCCTCGGTGAGCAACGCCGGCATCAACCCCAACTCGCGCGTGGTAGAAATCAACTTTAGCCTCACCTCAGAAGGCGGCCAAAAATTTGGCGATTACACCGGCGCCAATGTGGGCAAATACCTGTGTATTGTGGTTGACAAAATTGTGCTTTCCTGCCCGGTAGTCAACGCCAGAATCGATTCAAACGGCACCATTTCATTGGGCAACGATAGTCTGGACCAGGGACAGGCGCTGGCAATTCAGTTGCGCTACGGCGCCCTGCCCGTGCCGCTGAAAGTGGTTGAAAACCGCTCGGTGGGGCCAACGCTGGGGCAGGATTCCGTTGAGCGCAGTATCCGTGCCGGAACCATCGGCCTGATTATTGTTTTGGTCTTTATGATTGTCTACTACCGCCTGCCCGGTTTAATGTCGGCGTTGGCGCTGATTATTTATGGCCTGCTCAACTTTGCGCTGTACAAACTGATGCCGGTTACGCTCACCCTGCCGGCCATCACCGGTTTCATTCTCTCGGTGGGGATGGCGGTAGACGCCAACATTCTCATTTTTGAGCGGATGAAAGAAGAACTGCGCGACGGCAAATCGCTTAAATTTGCTATGGAACTGGGCTTCACCCGCTCGTGGCCCTCCATTCGAGATTCGGCCATCAGCACGCTCATCACCTGCGCCATTCTGTTCTGGTTTGGCACCAACTTTGGGGCCAGCATTGTCAAGGGCTTTGCCATTACGCTGGCGCTGGGTGTGGTAACCAACATCTTTACCGCCGTTACTGTAACCCGCACCTTTTTGCGAATTATGCTGGCCCTCACCGGCGACAAGCTCAAAAACAACACCTTCCTGATGGGCTTTAACCTTGATAGCGGCGCACCCAAATCGCTGCCGGGCTGGGTATCCGGAATTCTGGATATTGTGGGCAAACGCAAATCTTACTACATCTTCTCGGCGGTCATCATCGGCCTGGGAATTTTGTC
>RFJF01000659.1 GCA_003695455.1 Chloroflexota bacterium | reverse complement strand
GCGGTTGAGGCCAGTGACCGCGATTCGATGATTCAGCAGACTGGGTCGAAACCCATCCCACTACTGTGGGCCTACCTGTTGGCCCGCAGCGAAGGCGGGCAATCGGCGGTGTGGAACTGATTAGGCACGTCAACATGAGAAGGATGCACGATGAAACGTAGCTGGCTGGTAATTGTCTTGAGTTTGGCCGCTCTGCTGTCTGCGTGCGGAGCGGAGGCGGCAGCAGTCAATCCGCTGGACATCGGCAACCCGGAACGGGGCCGCGAAATCTTTGAAACCGGCGGCGGGCTGATCACCCCGTCAACAAAACAGGGCTGCACCGGCTGCCACTCGCTGGATGGCAGCGATAGGAACTCGGGGCCGTCGCTCCAGGGCATTGCCCGGCGCGCCGGAGAGCGCATGCCGGAATTGTCGGCGGTGGAGTACCTGCACCAATCCATTGTGGACCCCGGCGCGTACCTGGTAGACGGCTACGAGGACGAAATGATGAAAGGGCTGAAGGTATTTCTGAAAGAAGAAGACATCAATGATTTGATTGCGTTTTTACTGACGCAGTAGCAATTATTAATTTTGTAGCTATCGCAAAGGAGCAAAAAATGATAACCATGGTTCGAACCGCCGACGTACACGATGGAAAGGGAACCACCGCCCTTATGTGGGCCGTTAAGGTTGCCACGCACATCACCAAAATATACGCGGCGGCAACGTGCAGGTAATGCGCAACGTGGGCGGCCCGGTCTGGCAAATCCACTGGGTGGGCAATTACGAGTCGCTGGCGGCGTATGAAGAAACAATGAAAGCCATCGAGCAGGACGCCGGGTATTTGGACCTGATTGGCGAGGCGCGGGAGCAAAACCTGTTCATCTCCAGCAGCATTGTGGATCGCCTGTACCAGTCCGTGGGCTGAACGTAACAACAATCCCGCCGGTTGGGTTTTCAATCCAATCTGCCTGGAATCTGACATCCGGATTCCGGATTCTGCACCAAAGGGGGTGATCAACAAATACAATCGAGCGCGTTGTTTGGGAGGCTTGTTAACACGTTGAACGGTTGAATTGAATTAATACGAAAGGGTAGAAAACTATGGGAGGCATAGTCAAAAAATTGACCGTCGCGCTGGCAGCGGCAGTGGTACTGAGTCTGGTGGCGCTGTTGTCCGGGGCATTGGGAGATTCCGGCGTGCAGGCCGACGGCAACAAGAAAAGCAAAGTCGGGGTGATGACGTTTGTGGAAGACGGCTTGTACAGCGAGGTCAAAAAGGTCGGCAAATCAACGCTGGAACGCGGCAACGACAACATCAAGGTCAAAATAAAAACCAAAAAGCTCATCAGTAATGGCGTGTACACAGTCTGGTGGGTTATTTTTAACAACCCGGCCGGATGCGCCACTACACCGTGCGATTTGCCGGATATTGGCAACCCGGCCGCCGAAGTAGCTATCATCTGGGCCGACGCCGGTGTGGCGGAGGACAACGGCAAGATCGAGTTTGAAGGCGAACTCAAAACCGGGCAGGCCGGCATTGATGAACTGCCGGCCGGCGCGCTGCACAACGGTATGCTGACCAATCCAATGGGGGCGCAGGTTGAAAATCACATTGTCTTCCACGGTGACGCGGCTAACGCCACGCCACAGTGGTTCCTTGATGATTCCACCGGCGATCCGAACGTGTGCAACGTCAACATTGGGACGCCGGACGATCCGGTCATTGTTTGCCCGCTGGCGCAGTTAGCAAGGCAGGTTCCGTAACCGGCCGTAATCGTGCAGAACGTGACGGAGGCAAAACAATGTTAAATCCGCAAGGTGTTTACCGTGCCATGGTTGGGCTGTGGGTAGCCGTGGTGGTGCTGGCCTCAATGTTGCTGCTGCCGGGGTTCGGCGGCGCGGGGCCGGCTTTGATTGCCGGGATTTTGCTGGGGCTGGGGCTGGTTCTGCGGCAGCGATACATCAATCACATGTAGCCGGGGCCGCCGGTTCAAAGGTGTTGGAAAAACGTGAAAGCCGGAAATCCTGCGGGGTTTCCGGCTTTTTGTGTTGGCGGAATATCGCACCAAAATTTAACATAACTTTAAGGTTTGCTGTGCCGAAGCGGGTCAAGTTCGCTGGACTGATTGACGATTATTGAGTATACTCTTTCTAACTTTTGCCTGATTGTGTTAAAAATTATACGATACCTTGTGGTTGTTTTTTCACGGCTCCAGGTGAACTTGCAGGCAAACTCATTTTGAGGAAAATCTGATGACGTCAACCGGGCCCGCCCCCATCCGCGTGCTGTACGTGGAAGATGATGAAAATTTGCAATATACGCTCAGCCGGATGTTGCAACATTTTGGGTACGAAACGGAAACGGCCTCTAACGGCAAAGAGGGGGTTGAAAAAGCGGAGCAGTGGCAGCCGGACGTCATTCTGATGGACATCCGCATGCCAATTATGGACGGCATTGAGGCCATCAAAGTGCTGCGGGCCAACCCAAAAACCGCAGCCATCCCCATTTTTATGCTGTCGGCCTACACCGATGCCAAAACCCGCCGCGCCTGCGCCGACGCAGACGCCTTTTTCAGCAAGCCGCCTAACATTCAACGCATTGACGCCAAAATCAAACGGACGCTCAAACTCCCGGAAGCGTAGTTCTACCCGGTCACGGGCAGCACAAAACTGAACGTTGTTCCCTGCCCGGCCTGGCTTTCTACCCAAATCTGGCCGTGGTGGGCCTCAACAATCCGCTGCGCAATGGCCAACCCCAAGCCCGCGCCGCCCGTCTGGCGGCTGCGGCTTTTTTCTCCCCTGAAAAACTGATCAAAGATGTGCGGCAAATCATCCGCCGGGATTCCCTCGCCGGTGTCGGTCACATCAACCCGCACGCCCTGCAACCCGTGCGCGGTTTTCACCTCAATCCGCCCCCGCGCCGAGGTGTGCCGGATGGCGTTCTGTACCAGGTTGAACAGCACCCGCTGGACTTTAACCATTTCGGCCTGAATAATGGGCAAATCCTCGCAGAATATCCCGCGCAGCGAAATTTCTTTGGCCTGCGCCTGGGCCTGCATGGCCTCTACCACGTCAGACAACAGGTCATTCAAATTGACCGGCTCCAAATGAAGCTGCACCTGCTCGGTTTCCAGTTGCGATAGCTCAAACAAATCGTTGATGAGGGTAGACAGGTTGTGGGTTTGGGTGCGGATGTTGGCGTAGTAGCGCTGCACGCTGTCCGGGTCGCTGACCACGCCGTCGCTGAGCGCCTCAATCATGGCCCGGATAGAGGTGATGGGCGTGCGCAGGTCATGGCTGACGGCGGCAATCAAATCGCGGCGAGCCTGCTCCAGCGCCTTTTGCCGGGCCGCCGCCGCCTGCAAATCATCGGCCATTTTGTTGAACGATTCCGCCAGATGCGACAACTCGTCCTTTTCCGCCAGATGCACCCGCGCCGAAAAATCGCCGGTGGCAAGTTGGTTGGCCCCGCGCTCCAGCCGCCGCAGCGAGCGGGTCATATTTGAGGCCAGCAAAAATCCAAATGACGCCGACAGCAGGCCGGCAAAAATCAGCAGCAGCCCCAGCAGCAGAAAATCGTGCTGAGAGACAAACATCAACTGCGAGGTCACGTAAATGTTGATGATGGCAATGCCGATGCCCAGCCCGTAGGCCAGCAAGACCTTCTGCCGGATAGAGCGCAGCCAGCGGCGGCCCACCAGAAACACCAGATACCCCACCACCAGCGAGGGCACGCTGGAAGTCAGCAAAAAGCGAATCAGGTCGCGCAGGTCGCCGGTGGGGGCCTGCATCACGTAAATGGCAATGCCGATGGCCGCCACAAACGCCCCGCCCAATCCCAAAAGGGTGGGCCACAGTTCGCGCCAATTCAGTTTTAACATCGGTTACGCATCCGTTGCAAATTTGTAGCCCACGCCCCACACAGTGAGGATGTAGACCGGTTTGGTGGGTTTGGCCTCGATTTTTTCACGCAGCCGCCGCACGTGGACGGTCACGGTGCTGGCATCGCCAAAAAAATCGTAACCCCAGACGTTGTCCAGCAGTTGGTCGCGGGTAAACACCTGGCCGGGATGGTTCATCAAAAACCAGAGCAGGTCGAACTCTTTGGCGGTGAGCGTCACCTCCCGCCCGTCTTTGAGCACCTGCCGGGTGGTGGGGTTGGCCTGCACCGCACCGATCGTCACCGGCTGGCTCGCGTCGGCGTTAGCTTTGTCACCGGCGGTGCGGCGCAGTACGGCTTTGACCCGCGCCACCAGCTCCTTGGGGCTGAACGGCTTGGTCACGTAATCATCCGCGCCCAGTTCCAACCCGGATATCCGGTCATCCTCCGCGCCCTTGGCGGTGAGCATGATGATGGGCACAGAAAGCTGGCTGTCGCGCAAAATGCGGGTCAACTGGATGCCGCCCAGCACCGGCAGCATCAAATCCAGAACAATCAAATCGGGAGGGTGCTGTTCGATGGATGACAGGGCGGCGGCGCCGTCGGCGGCCACGTCTACTTTAAAGCCTTCGCGGCGCAGGTACAACTCCACCACCTCGCGGATGTTCGGTTCGTCGTCTACCACCAGAATTCGTTGGGATTGGGTCATGGGATGGGTTTCCGGGTTTACAGGTCCTCGGCCAGCAGAGCCTGAATAATGGCTTCCTGCTCGGCGTAGCGGCCTTCGCCAATGTGAATGCTGCGCACGTTGCCCGCTTTATCAATGATGTATTTGCTGGGCCAGTAGCGCTGGTTGAACGGTTTTTTGTAGCTGCGCCAGGTTTGCCAGTCGTTGTCAATGGCGACCGGGTAGGGCACGTCCAGCCGAACCAGCGCCTCTTCTACGTTGGCAATCTCTTTTTCGTAACCAAATTCCGGGGTGTGCACACCGATGATGACCAACCCCTGGTCTGCATATTTGTTGTGCCATTCCCTCAACGAGGGAATTACGTGGATGCAGTTAATTCAGCCAAACGTCCAGAATTCAACAATGACCACCTTGCCGCGCAGGTCGGCCAGTTTGAGCGGCTCAGAATTGAGCCAGACCTCGTTGAACAGTTCCGGCGGCG
>RFJF01000658.1 GCA_003695455.1 Chloroflexota bacterium | reverse complement strand
TCAACTTTGGTAAATTTCAGCGTTGCCGGGAGGGGTGTTGCAAGAAGTAAGGAGTATGAAGTAAGGAGTAAGTGTCCCCCCTACTCCTTACTCCTGAATCCCTACTCCCTTCCTCCTGCCCCCGGCACAGGATACGTGTATGAACAGCTACCTTCAATCACATATACGCCAGCTTGAATCAGAGGCGATTTTTGTGCTGCGCGAAGTGGCGGCCCAGTTTGAACGGCCGGTGTTGATGTTTTCCGGCGGCAAAGATTCCATTGTGATGGCCCACCTGGCCCGCAAAGCCTTTTATCCCGGCAAAATTCCGTTCCCTTTTTTGCACGTGGATACCGGCCACAACTTTCCGGAAACGCTGGAATTCCGGGACCGGTTGATGGCTGAGTTGGGCGTTAATTTGATTGTGGCCCGGGTGCAGGATTCAATTGACCGGGGGCGGGTGGTCGAAGAAACCGGCCCCTTTGCCAGTCGCAATGGCCTGCAAACCGTAACCCTGCTGGACGCGCTGGCCGAACACAAATTTGAGGCGGCCATCGGCGGGGCGCGCCGCGACGAGGAAAAGGCCCGCGCCAAAGAGCGATTCTTCTCGCACCGCGATGCTTTTGGCCAGTGGGACCCCAAAAACCAGCGGCCCGAACTGTGGTCGCTGTACAACGGCATGAAAAACCCCGGCGAACATTTCCGCGTCTTTCCGCTGAGTAACTGGACCGAACTGGACGTGTGGCAGTACATTCAGGCCGAAGCGATTGAACTACCCTCGCTCTACTTCACCCACCGGCGCAACATTTTGGTGCGCGACGGCGTGCTGCTGGCAGCCTCGGAGCTGGTCTACCCGGTGGGCGGTGAAACCGTGGAAGAACGGCAGGTGCGCTTTCGCACCATTGGCGATATGACCTGCACCGGCGCGGTAGAATCAGACGCGGCAACCATCGCCCAAATCATCGACGAGATAGCCACCGCCCGCGTCACCGAGCGGGGCGCGCGCGCCGATGACAAACGCTCGGAAGCGGCCATGGAAGACCGCAAACGGCAGGGCTATTTTTAAAGGACACAGGCAAAAAAATGACAGCACCCGCAACAGACCCGGAAACGGATACCCCGCAGATTGAAATGCTCCGCTTTACCACCGCCGGCAGCGTGGACGACGGCAAAAGCACGCTCATTGCCCGCCTGCTGGTTGATTCCAAAGCGGTGTTTCAGGACCAGATTGAGGCTGTGGAACGTGCCAGCCGCTCTCGCGGCGACGACTATCTGGATTTGGCCCTGCTGCTGGACGGCCTGCGCGCCGAACGCGAGCAGAAAATTACCATTGACGTGGCCTATCGCTACTTTGCCACGCCCAAACGCAAATTCATCATTGCCGATACCCCCGGCCACATCCAGTACACCCGCAATATGGTCACCGGCGCATCCACCGCCGAACTGGCAGTGATTCTGATTGACGCCCGCAACGGCGTGGTCACCCAGTCGCGCCGGCACGGATTTCTGGCCGCCCTGCTGCGTATTCCGCACGTGGTGGTAGCCATCAACAAAATGGACCTGGTGGATTTTAGCCAGGATGTGTACAACGACATTGTGGCTGAATACCGCGAATTTGCCGCCAAACTGGATGTGCAGGACGTGGTCTACATTCCCATTTCTGCCCTGCACGGCGATAACGTGGTAGAAAAAAGCCACCGCACCCCCTGGTACGACGGCCCCACCCTGCTGCACCATCTGGAAAACGTCAACGTGGGCGCCAGCCGTAACACCGTAGATTTTCGCTTTCCGGTGCAGATGGTCATTCGCCCCAACCAGGATTTCCGGGGCTTTGCCGGGCAAATCGTCTCCGGTCGCATCCGCCCCGGCGAGCCGGTGGTGGCCCTGCCCAGCGGCCTGCGCAGCCGGGTCAAATCAATTGTGACCATGGACGGTGACCTGCCCGAAGCCGTGGTCGGCGACTCGGTGGCGCTGACGCTGGAGGATGAAATTGACATCAGCCGGGGCGATATGATTGTGCGCGAGCGCAACCTGCCCCAAAAGAGCAACCAGCTTGACGCCACCCTGTGCTGGATGAGCGAAACGCCGCTCAACCCGCAGGGAACCTACTGGGTGCAGCACACCACCCGCCGGGTCAAGGCCTTCATTTCAGAATTGAATTACAAGATTGATGTCAACACCATGCGCCGTGAACCGGCCAAAACGCTGGAACTGAACGAGATTGGCCGCGTCCGGCTAACCAGCACCCAGCCCCTTTTTTACGACCGCTACCAGATTAACCGCCACACCGGCAGTTTTATTCTGATTGACCCCCACACCCACAACACCGTGGCTGCCGGGATGATTCGCGGCCGCTCGCAGCAAATCAGCGATCTGGTGGAAACCGCCGAAGCCGTGGCGCCGGAGGCGCGGGCCAAATCCTCGGATGTGGTCTGGCAATCGGTGGGCATTGGCCGCGAGGCCCGCGAGGCGCAAGCCGGGCACAAGGCGGCGGTGCTCTGGTTTACCGGGCTGTCCGGCTCCGGCAAATCTACGGTAGCCAAAAAGGTTGAACAAATGCTGTTTGAGATGGGCTGCCGCACCATGTTTCTGGACGGCGATAATCTGCGCCACGGCCTCAACGGCGATCTGGGTTTTTCTGACGCCGACCGCACAGAGAACATCCGCCGCGTGGCCGAGCTGGCCCGGCTGGGTTTTGAGCACGGCAACCTGATGCTGTGCAGCTTCATTTCGCCCTTCCGCGCCGACCGCGACTTTGCCCGCAGCCTTCTGCCCGCCGACCGCTTTTTTGAAATCTACGTCAAGTGTGATATCGAAGTAGCCAAACGGCGCGACCCCAAAGGGCTGTACGCCAAAGCCCTGCGCGGCGAGATCAAAAACTTTACCGGCATCTCCTCGCCCTACGAAGAACCCACAGCCCCGGAACTGGTGGTAGAAACAGACCTGCACAGCACCGACGACATCGCCGCCCGAATTATTGAAACGTTG
>RFJF01000657.1 GCA_003695455.1 Chloroflexota bacterium | reverse complement strand
GCTGGCGGCATCGCGGGTGGCAATTTGGTTGAGAATAGATTTGGCCTTTTGCCAGTTACTTTCAAAGGTGATGACTACTTCAACTTCATTCCAGATATAATCAAACCCTTTGCTGTAATTGGCCTGCGGCTGGTCAAATATGGTGCGATTGGGCAGGTACACAATCCGTCCGGTACTCTGGTCGGCGTGAACCCAGTTGCCAATTTCAAGCAATGAAAATTGAAACAGGCTGATGTCAATCACGTCGCCCGCAACCGCGCCAATTTCAACCCGGTCGCCAATTTCAAAAGGCCGGCGATACATAATGTAGGCCCAGCCTGCTATGTTAGACAGCGGCCCTTGCAGCGCGATGGCAATTCCGGCGGCGATCAACCCTAAAAAAGTGGCGCCGCCCTGAATATCCTCCAGCCACAGCCGGCCCACAATCAGCACCCCCAGCGTCACCAGCGAATAGTTGACCGTTTTGCGCAGGTAGTAGCGCCGCCGCACATCCGGCACCCGGCGGTTGATAATCCGGCGCAAAATGAAGCGGACAATCCAGAGCACCACCGCGACAATTACTGTCGCAGTGAGTTTGGCTTCGGTGGCGGTGCTGGGTTCAATGAGATACTCCAGCCACTGTGTAAAATTCATCGAGCAAATCCCCGTTACGCTGTGGCGATTCCGCAAAATCGCAGCGCCGTGAGCGCCAGCGATTGCACCACCGTCCGCAAATCTTCCAGCGGCACAAATTCATCGGGCCGGTGCGCCTGCCGCACATCGCCGGGGCCAAACAAAACGGTGGGTGTTTGCCCCTGGTTGACCAGCAGCCGCATATCTGCGCCGTAGGTCATGCCGGCGGTGCGCGCGGGTGTGCCCGCCACATCCTCAAACGCCGTGCTGACCGCGCCAACCAGCGGGTGGTCCGGCGGAATACCTGCCGGCTCAAACTGGCCGCCCCACCACTCCACCACCGGCGGGTGCTCGCGCAGCCACGGGTCTGCCTGCGCGGCGCGGGCCACGGCATCTTCCAGTTGGCGGCGGGCGTTGGCGCTGTTTTCTCCCACAGCCACGCCAAACCGCCCCTCAAAGGTGAGGCTTTCGGCCACCGACGAGGCCCAATCGCCGGCGCGGAGCGTACCCACGCAGATGGGGTAGGGCAAATCGTAATCGGCAAAACGGGGGTCGTGCAGCGATTGGTTGCGCGTCTGCTCCAGCCGGGTGAGCGCCTGATACACGGGAATGAACTTCTCAATGGCGCTCACGCCTTCCTGCCGCATACTGCCGTGCGCCGCCAGCCCCGGCACCGTCACCCTAAAATTGAACGCGCCGGCCTGCGCCGGAGCCACAATCAGTTCTGTTGGTTCGACCACCAACGCGCAATCGGCGGTGTAGCCGCACAAACAGGCAGCCAGTGTGCCCGCGCCGCCGTCTTCCTCGCCGATGACGCTTTCAATCATCAGCTTTCCCTTCAGTTGCACGCCTGCATCACGGATGGCTTTGGCCGCAAACAGGGCGCAGCACAGGCCGCCTTTCATATCCAGCGCGCCGCGCCCGTACACGTTGCCGTGGGCGATGGTGGTTTGCCACGGCGGATAGTGCCAGTTTGATTCATCGCCGGCGGGTACCACATCAACGTGGCCGTTGAAAATCAAATCGCGCCCGCCGCGATTTTGCCCCAGCGTGCCCACCACCCCCAGCCCGTGTTTTCGGTCTACCTCGGCGGAGTAGGCGGGGTGGTGTTGCAGTTCGGCAAAATCCAGTTCCCAGACATCGGTAGCCAGGCCGATGCGTTCCATTTGTTCGGCCACGCTTTCCTGCGCCGGGGTTTCGTGGCCGCTCAAACTTTTGATGGCTACCAGTTGGCCCAAAAATTCCAGCATGCCGTCAAAATCAATGGCGTCCAGCACTCGTTGTTCGATGATGTTCATTGGTACCTGCTGCGCACCGCCGATGCGTTGAGCAGCAACCCTGCCGCCAGCGTAAACAGCGCCACGCCTCCCAAAATTGCGGCCAGCCGGCCCCAATCGTCGCCCAAAAATATTCGCTGCTGAATCAGGGTGATGGTGGTGGTCAACCACACTACCGTACCCAAATACATGGCAATCTGCGAAACCAGCCAGCTCCATTGTTTTTTGACCAGCAACAACAGCGGCAGCAACAGGCAGATGATAGCCAGCAATATGTTTCCGTTTCTGAAAAAATGCGCGGCCAGCAGCACAGACGCAATGATAAAGGGGATGATTCTAATTACCATTACAAACCTCCTTGCTGGTAGTATAAACAAAAAAAAGCCCGGCTGCCAAATTAGCAGCCGGGCCACAGACAATCATAGGCAATTAAAATCGCGTGGAACCAACCCGCGTTGG
>RFJF01000656.1 GCA_003695455.1 Chloroflexota bacterium | reverse complement strand
GTTTTCATCAGCAGCGACGGCAAATATTCGGCCAACGCCGAGCGCGCCGAGTTTGACAAAGGCACACCGCCACAGGAGGAATTGCTGCCGCCGGAAGAGGTGTACACCCCCAACTGCAAAACCATTGCCGAAGTTGCCGACTTTTTGGGCGTACCCCAAACCCGCACCGTAAAAGCCGTGTTCTACATTGCCGAAAATGAAACCGAAGATTTTATTTTTGTGGTCATTCGCGGCGATTTGCCGGTGAACGAGGTGAAACTGAGCAACGCGCTGGGCGGGTTGCGCTTCCGCCCTGCCACCGATGAGGAAATTGTAGCGGTAGGCGCGGTTCCCGGTTATGCCTCGCCGCTGGGGCTGAACAAAGATTTGGGCGGCGGCCGCAAAATCATTATTGTGGCCGATGACTCGGCGGTGAATTTTCCAAATTTGGTGGGCGGCGCCAACAAGCCGGAGCATCACCTGAAAAATACCAACGCCGGACGGGACTACCAGCCCGATATTGTGGCCGATATTGCGCTGGCCCGGCACGGCGACAAATGTGTTGGCAGCGATGCCACCCTTGTGCTGCATCGCGGCATTGAGGTGGGCCACTGCTTTAAACTTGGCAAACGGTACAGCGAGCCGATGGGCATCACGTTTTTGGATGAAAACGGCAAAGCGACTGTGCCCATTATGGGCAGCTACGGCATTGGCGTGGGCCGGCTGATGGCCGCAGTGGTTGAGCAGCACCACGATGACCACGGCATCATCTGGCCGGAATCGCTGGCGCCGTTTGATGTGCATCTGGTATCGCTGGCCAAAAAAGCCACCGATGAGGTGGGACAGGCCGCCGAAGAATTGTACCAGGAATTGCAGATTGCCGGGCTGGACGTGCTGTTTGATGACCGCAAAGAAAGCCCCGGCGTGAAATTCTCGGATGCCGACCTGATTGGCGTGCCGTGGCGAATCACCATCAGCGCCCGCAGCCTGAAAAACGGCGGCGTTGAATTGAAACACCGCCGTGAAGCCGACCGCCAAATCATCCCGCTGGATGAGATTGTGGATTTTTTGGTTGACAAATTGTGGGAATAAGCCGGCTGAACGTTACAGAACCAAATCGGAGTCTTTTAAAAACACACCGCCCGGTGTGTTTTTATTTTTGCCAAATGGATGGGGCGTGGTGCGTTTTGGCAGAGGGCCGGCCTGAAAAACAATCACGGTCACCGCGCCGGAATCGTTGAACAACTGCCAGTTTCCGCGTAGCGTGCGGCGGGTCATGTTATTCACCAGCTCCAGCCCAACGCTGAATCGTTCCATGCGCAGCACATCTTCCGGATAACCGGGGCCGTCATCGCGGAATTCAATTTGAACCTGCTGGTTGGCAAAATCCTGAATTTTCACCGAAATGGCGGCGGCATCCCGGTGGTTGAGTGCATATTTGGTGGTGTTGGTTGCCAGCTCGTTAATAATCAGCGCCAGATTGTGCGCCAGGTCTGACGTAACCCTGACCGGCGTGGCCGACACGGTCACATCAACATTTTTGCTGAACGGAATCATTTGCAGCGACGACTGAATAACGCCCATAATCATTTCATCCAGCGGAATGGGCGCCCACTCGGTGGCAGACAACATGTTGTGAACCGTTGCCAGCCCGTTGACCCGGTTGGTTAAATCATGCATAATGGCCTGATAGGCCTGCAAATCGGCTTCTTTGAGGTGGTTGCGTTCCACAGACAACATGCCGCTGATGGCCGTGAGATTATTGGCAACCCGGTGGTTGACTTCCTGCAACAGCAGGGCTTTGGTTTCGGCGTCAATCCGGGTTTGTTCGTACAGGCGCGCGTTTTCAAGGGCAATGGCTGCCGCGCTGGTCAGCGGTTTTAAATATTCAACGTCTTTCCAGGTGTACTGGCCCGGCACCTCGCTATCGAGCTGCAGAATACCCAGCACATTGTCTCTGTGGCAAATGGGTATGGCAATGTGCGATCGAATCCAGGTGGTGTGTTCCAGCATCACCCAGCGCGGTTCGTTCTTTACATCGGCCAGCACCACCGGTGTTTGATTGTGCACCACATCGGCTTCAAGCGTAAAACTGGTAAGGGGCAAATTCAGGCTGGGGTTTGGGGCAATGGGTTTGCTGTTAACGGTGAGCCCGGTTACCTGCTCGCGGGCCACGCGCAGGGTGTCACCTTCGAGCAACATAATGTTAGCCATGCGGTAGGGTACAATGCGTTGGGCCTGTTTTAAAATTTCATCGAGTACGGCTTCGTGCGTGGTCTGCGCCGTCAGCGACAGCGTGACTTCGCGCAGGGTTTCGGCCAGCAGGCGCTGTTCGCGCTCGGCAACCAGTATTGTTTCCCGGGCTACCTCTGTTTCTTTCAGGTCTGTAATGTCGGTGGCAATGAGAATGGCGGCCACCACTTGCCCGTTGTGTTTGATGGGCGCCATGCTGTTGCTCAGCCAGACTGTTCGCCCATCGGTGCGTTGGTTGCTGGTTTCATATTTGTAGGTTTGCTGGTGGTCAAACGCCAGCCGCAGCCCTTCTCTGACTTTGGCGTGCTGGTTGGCAGACAGATACTTGAAAATACTTTTGCCGGCAACCTGCTCAACCGAGCGCCCCGACACGGTGCGGTTGATAAACAGAATAGTCCCGTCGCGGGCCAGCGTAGCCACAATTTCCGGGGCATACTGCACCAGCGCCCGCCACTTCTCTTCGCTTCTGCGTAAATTTTCCTCGGCTTGCTGCCGGGCCAGCACACTGCAAATTGTGGCGCCAATCAACTGAAGCAGCCGGATGTCCTGATTGCTCCAGAGGGTGGCGGCCCGCACCGAGTCAAACCCCAAAAAGCCAATTAACTTGCCTTTGAGGGCCATTGGCACAACCACCGCCGACCGGATGCCCTGGGCCTGCAAAATTTCTTTTTCTGCGGCGGCTTCCGGCGGCAGGGCGTCAACCTGAGAAATGTGAATACAATCGGTGCTGCCAAGTTTTTCCATCCACCACGGAAAATCGGCAACCGGCAAATTCTGCAATCTATCAATTTGGGGCGCAATTCCGGCGGCGCACCATTCGTGGGTGTTGGTCATGGTCAGTCCGTTGGGGGAGAAGAGAAACAAATAGCTGCGGTCTACCCCGGCAAACTCGCCGATTTTTTGCAGCGCGTGCTGAATGGCTGCATCAATTTGGCTGTTGGGCACGCTGATAAACTCAGTAGCCAACGCCGTGACCATATCTTCCAAACTGATTTGGTGGCGCAGCGCCGCCTGCATCTGCTGGCATCTGGCGGCAAATTCTTCCAGATGGTCAATCTGCTGTTGCAGCCGGGTTATTTCTTCAAGGAGTTCGGCTTTGGACTTGTCTTTAGTGCTCATGGTCACGCCCGGTGGTGGTAGCAAGATGGTTGTAACTTTTTTGGGGCCGCTTCGTATTTTTATTATAAACCATGTGGTCAAGATAGGCGCTTTTCAGCGTGCCAAAAAATAACCGGCGCGTCGTTTTACGCACACCCCAGACGTGTTATAATTAAAGCCATCAATTTTTGCCAAAAAGGTGCAAATTTATGCTCAAACCTATTTTAACACCGCAGCAGGAAAAACTGCTCAAAGAGGAACGACAGTGGCTGGTAGATTTGCAGGTTGTGCTGGGCAAGCTGGGCGCAACCGGCGAGGACCAGCAGACGCTCAGCCGCTCTATTCAACAACTGGATGAACTGTTTTTGCTGGTTGTTGTGGGTGAATTCAACGCCGGCAAAAGTGCGTTTATCAACGCACTGCTGGGCCGGCCACTGCTTGAGGAGGGCGTCACGCCCACCACCGCCCAAATCAACCGGCTCAAATTCAGCGAATCCAGCCGGCGCCACACCGCCGACGCCAAACTCAACGTCATCGGTGAGCCGGTTGACCTGCTGCAGCACATCAACATTGTAGACACGCCCGGCACCAACGCCGTCATCCGCGAGCACCAGGCCATTACCGAGGAGTTTGTGCCGCGCTCTGATTTGGTGTTGTTCATTACGTCCGCCGATCGCCCCTTTACCGAAAGCGAGCGCGCGTTTCTGGCCCAGATAAAAGCCTGGGGCAAAAAAGTGGTGCTGGTCATTAACAAAGTTGATATGTTTAAAACCGACGCCGACCTGACGAAGGTGGTGGAGTTTGTACGGGAAAACGGCACTATGCTGCTGGGCGCTACCCCCGATATTTTCCCCGTGAGCGCCCGCGATGCCCTGCGCGCCAAACAGGGCGAACCGCAACTGTGGGAAGGCAGCCGTTTTGAGCCGCTGGAACGCTACATTCACGACTCGCTCGATGAAACCAGCCGGCTGCGGCTCAAATTCCTCAACCCGCTGGGCGTTGGCGAGCGCCTGCTCACCAAATACACCGACATCACCACCAACCGGCTGGAACTGCTGGCCGATGACACCGAAACGCTGGCCAACCTTGACCGCCAGCTAAACCTGTACCGGCAGGATATGGAACGCGATTTCAAGTTTCGGTTGGCCGACATTGAAAATATTTTGTTTGATATGGAAAAGCGGGGCAACGCCTTTTTTGATGATACTATGCGGCTGGCCCGCGTGTTTGACCTGGTCAAAAAAGAGCGTATCCAGCGCGAATTTGAACAGAAAGTGGTGGCCGATTTGCCGCAGGCCGTGGAGCAAAAAGTGGTTGAGTTGATTGACTGGCTGGTCAATTCTGACCTGAAACAGTGGCAGGCGGTGATGGATTATCTGGACGAGCGCAAACAGCAGTACAAAAAACACATTGTGGGCGATGTAGGCGGCAGTTTTCGCTATGACCGCGACCACCTGATTGACTCGGTGGGCAACTCTGCCCGGCGGGTGGTTGAAACGTACAACGTCTCTGCCGAGGCGCAAAAAATGGCCGCCGGCGCGCAAATGGCCGTGGCCGAAACCGCCGCCGCCGAAGTGGGCGCCATCGGGCTGGGGGCAATTATTGCCACCCTGGCTACCACCGCCGCCGCCGACGTGACCGGAATTTTGGCAGCCGGCGTGGTCGCCGCGTTGGGGTTGTTTGTCATCCCCGCCCGCCGCCATGCCGCCAAAAAAGAGATGGCCGGCCGGGTGGCAGACTTGCGCACCCAACTGACCGGCGCGCGGACCAGCCAGTTTAACAAAGAACTGAACGGCAGCCTGGGCCGCATCAACGATGCCGTTGCGCCCTACACCCGCTTTGTTCGTGCCGAACGGGAAAAGTTGCAGCAGCGCCAATCAGAGTTGACCGACGCCCAGCAAACCC
>RFJF01000655.1 GCA_003695455.1 Chloroflexota bacterium | reverse complement strand
GTTCCAACCCCGGAAAAGTTGTGTACGCCGAATCTCACCCGGTTGTCCGGTTGAGCACCTTTCGCTTTGAGCAATCTCCGTTCATCAACAAATACCCCACCGCTGACATCACCTTTGCCCTGTACTGCAACCGCTTTTATCCCCTGAATATGGGCGAAGACGTACTTGAATATTACTGGAAACTGCGCCGCGGCGTGCTGCTGTACGATGTCCCCGAAAAGCCGTTGGAAATAAAAGGGCCGGATGCGGTGCCCCTGCTGGAACGGGTGTTTGCCCGCCGGGTGGGCAACCTCAAAATCTGGCGCGCCCGGTACGCCATTGCCTGCACCGCAGAGGGAACGGTGCTGATGGACGGCGTGCTGATTCGGTTGGCAGCAGACCACTTTTGGTACGTCAAAGCCAACGGCGAGTTTGAAACGTGGCTCAAAGCGTATGCCGATGGGCTGGACGTGTCCGTCAGCGACCCCCATTCGCGGGTGCTGCAAATTCAGGGGCCAAAATCGCTGGAGGTGCTGAACGCAGCCACCGGCGGTCAGGTGCCGGACAGCTTTGGCTACTTTCACGCCGGCATGTTCAACATTGGCGGTCAGGAACTGCTGGTCTCCCGGACCGGCTGGACCGGCGAGGTGGGCGTGGAGGTGTACAGCACCGGTTCCACCGACCATCACGCCCTGTGGGACCACCTGTTTGAATGTGGCAAACCCTTTGGGCTGGAATTCAGCAGCGCCTCGTCTATGGGCGCGCGGCGGGTTGAAGCCGGAATTCTGGACAACGGCACCGACATCGAACCCGATATGACGCCGTACGCCGCCGGGCTGGGCGCGTTTGTGGACCTCTCCAAGCCGGATTTCATTGGCCGGGCGGCGCTGGAAACCGCCGATAAATCGTGCCTGCTGTTTGGGCTGGTCTGCCCAACCACCACCCCGCGAACCGGGGCAAAGGTGTTTGCGGGCGGCAACGTGGTCGGCAAAATGCAGATTGGCGATTGGTCGCCCACGCTTGACACAGGGATTGGCTATGTGCGCTTTTTTGAGCCGGCCGGGAGCGCGGACGGCTGGCTGGGCCAAACCGTCACCCTCCGGGACGGCGACGGCAACCGGCACAACGGCCGGGTTGTCGCCCTGCCGTTTTTTGACCCCGAAAAACGGATTCCGCGCGGGCTGGCCGTGAATGGGTGATGATTGACCTGATTGGCGCGGCGCAGGAGTCGGGTGTGGATTTGCTGGCAACATTGCCACAGGCCGCCTGAATTTAAAGATGGGGAACAGGGGCGATGGGGAGACAAGGTGACAGGGTGCAGAGGGGCATTCGCCATTCGCCATTCACCATTCACTGAATCGCTTATTCACTGAATCGCTGAATCGCTTATTCGCTGAATCGTTGAATCGTTAAATCGCTTATTTTCAGAGAACACTATGATTGTCTTTGTGGATATTGAACTTGCCCGCGTGAAAAAGACCGACCCGGCGCGCTGGCGGCGGCATCTGAGTGATGTGCTCGCGGCTAAATACCGGCTGGAGGCGTTGAGCGGCCAGCCGTGCCTGGTTGTCCATTACGAAAAAGTGACGCCCGTCCTGCTCCGCCAACTGCAAGCGGACGCGGTGCTGGTCAGCGGTAACACCACCGAATTTCAGCACTACGAGGCCGAATCGCTGGCCGGCCTGCGGGCCGTTTTTCGCGAGGCTGCCCGGCCCACGCTCGGCTTTTGTGGCGGCGCGCAACTGCTGGCCCAAACTTTCGGCAGTGAGGTGGCGGCCATTGACCCGGCCGGTACCGGCAGCATGGATGACGAATCGTGGCGGGGCCGCGCCCACGAAGCGGGATTTACGGTGGTGCGGCGGCTGGTCGAGCATCCCCTGCTGGCCGGGTTGGGGCCGGAATTTGTAGTGATGGAGCAACACTACTGGGAAATCAAACAACTCCCCGCCGGATTTGTCAATTTGGCCCGCACCGAAGTCACACCTATCCAGTGCATCGCGCACCAAAGCCTGCCGCTGTTCGGAACCCAGTTCCACCCGGAGCGCTGGGATGATGCCCATCCCGACGGGCGCACACTCCTCGAAAATTTTTTCAATTTGATTAACAAAGGATGATGAATGAGCAACTATCAGGCAGCAAAAACTGTTGTCCGCAACTATTTTGAGGCGCTGGAACAGGCCACGCCGGATACTGTGTCTGGCGTGCTGAAAGCATTTACCGGCGATGAGTACCGCTGGCGGGGCGTGTACCCGTTTCGGGAGCAGTGGGGCGCAGAAACCGTGGCTGAACTGTTTTGGGCG
>RFJF01000654.1 GCA_003695455.1 Chloroflexota bacterium | reverse complement strand
GGTAAAGCGCAGGGTGCGCCCGCCGTCGGCCCACGTTACCCGCCCGGACACCGGCTGCGGCGGCTCGGCGGCCTGTTGCAGCGAAAAGGCAGACGCGGTGGCAGATTCATCCATGGCCCGGTCAAAAACCAGCTCGATGACGCCGCCGGCGGGCAGTTCTTCGCCCCGGCGGGGAACCCGCTGGATGACCACCGGCGAGACAACGTCGTCCGGCACGGGGGTAAATTGCAACTGCGGCGGGGGCGGCGGGTTAGTGGGCGCGGCGTCCGGCGTGGGTGACTGGGCGACGGCGCTCGCGGCGCAGCCGGCCAGCATCACTCCGAGTATGAACAGGATGAACGGCCATAATTTTGAATGCATGGTATCCTCCAAAAGGACGTGGTTCATTTTGACAGATATTCAACTTTACAAATTCATCAATCCTCACGTTTTACGAAGATATCCGGCAGAACCAACAAATTTGTAAAATTAATGGTGCGGGCTAATGAGCCACGCCGTACTCTGCTTCCTATGATACCAAGACGTGCGCCGCTTGTAAAAGGTTCCCAAATTTATCGGCCCAACATAAGACCATAGTATGAGCGACATTTCCGGTGCTTTGTGCTAAAATGACAACGCACATCTCTGAAGTGATTTTGTCATGCACAGCGCATCCCATCACCTGAAATTAGCCGGGTTGGTACTGGTGCTGGCCGCAATTTTTGGGCCGGTGATTTGGCCTGCCCCGGCAGCAGCGCAAAACCCGGTTGACGAACCGCCGGTGGTTGAACTGGCCGACGGCTGGCAGTATCGCTGGGAAGATCCGCCTTTTTCCGATGCCCAAAAACAGGCCGTGCTGGCCGCCCCGGCCGATGACCCGGGCTGGATGCCCCTGCCCGCGCTGAACCGCTGGCAGAACCGGGGGCAGGCCCGCATTTTGTGGATGCGCATTCCGCTGCCCAACGGCCACTGGCGCGACCCGTCCATCTTCCTCGATTCGGTGGACCAGGGACTGGAGGCCTACCTGGGCAGCACGCTCATTTACCGCGCCGGGCAGGTAGAGCGCAGCGGCAGCGAACCGGCACTGGGCACCACCCACCACATCATTCTTCTGCCCGAAGGCTACCAGGGCCAAACGCTCTCCCTGCGAATGTACTCGGAGTACAACACCATTGGCCCGCGCACGGGCGTATTTTTAGGCAGCCGCGCCGACCACATTTTAAACATTGTGCACATTGACATTGACCGTTTTGTCATTGCCACGCTGTTTCTACTCATCGCAGCGGTGATGCTGGTTTTCTTTTTGCGCCGCTCCGAACAACGTGCCTACCTGGCGCTGGCAATTTTTGCCGCCTCGGCGGGAGCATTTATTCTGTGGCGCACCCAGCTTGTTGAGTTTTTTACCACCAACACCTTTGTGCAGGAGTACAGCAAGCTGATTGCCATTTACACCCTGCCCGTGGGTCTGGCCTCGTTTTTTGAATACACCGTGACCCCCGGCCCGCGCCGGATTGTGCGGCGGCTGTGGCAAATTCACGCGGTGTACGCCGTGGCGGCCATCGGGCTGGCGCTGTTGGGGTTGGTTCAACCACTGAACACTGTGGCCCCGTTTGAAATTCTGGTTTCGGTGACGCTGGTGATTATTGTGGCCATCTCGGCGCGGGAAATGCTGCGCGGCAACCCCGAGGCGCGGCTGTTCACCGTGGGCTACAGCATTGTGCTGGTTGCCGCCATTCTGGAAATTTCCGATGATTTGGGCTTCATTGATATGCCGCGCCGGGTGCTCCATTGGGGAATGTTTGGTTTTGGGATAATGCTGGTTTTTATTTTGCTGCGCCGCTTTAATCAGGCCATCGAGGCGCGCACCCAACTGCTCACCCTGCAGCGAGAGTTGACCATTGCCCACCGCATCCAGCAAAACCTGCTGCCCCCGGCCCGGCCCGACTGGACCTCGCCTGACGTACTCTGTTTTACCGTGCCGGCCAAAGATATGGGCGGCGACCTGTACACCTACCACGCCGCTAACGCCCGGCGATTCTCGCTGACGGTGGGTGATGCTTCCGGCAAGGGAATGCCGGCGGCGCTGCTGATGGCGGTGAGTCTGGCTTCGCTGCGGGCCGTCATTAACCACCAGCTTCCCCCCGGCAACCTGCTGGCCCACCTCGACAAAATCATCGAGTTGTACACGCGGGTTACGTGGCAAAATTGCGCACTCTGCCAGGTTGAACTTGTTTTGGGCCGGGATACCAACAGCGGCGCATCGCTGCGGGCAGCCAACGCCGGCTGCATCCCACCGATTATCCGGCGCAATAACGGCTGTGTGGAGTGGATGGATGTGGGCGGCATTCCGCTGGGGGTGGGGCTGGGCGCGGAATCCGGCTACCGCGAAGAAAAAACCACGCTGGCCCCCGGCGAAATGGTAGTGCTAACCAGCGATGGCGTGGTTGAAGCGCACAACCACGCCCGTGAAATGTTCGGCTTTGAACGGCTGGAACGCGCCGTAGCCGCCGGCCCCACTACCAGCGCCGAGGCAATGCTGACGCATTTGCGGCTGGCGGTGGAACAGTTTGTGGGCCACACTGACCCCCACGATGACATGACCATTGTGGTAGTGCGGATTTAAATCGGCGGGTCAGCGCTCAACCACCGGGTAGGCCGCCTGCCCCAGCGCCACATCGGCAATGCCGCTGCGGCTGTTTTTGCCGGGCCAGCTTGCCGTCCACGTGTAGTGGCCGGGGTTCAGCGGCAGGGCACGGTAGGTGAACGGTGGAATTTTGTGTTCAATATTGTCAATGGTAAAGGTCATTTCATCGTTGTTTTTCAGGTTTGACACCACCAGCACGCCTTTGCCCGGCGGAACCTGCACCCGCGGTTTGGGCGGTGGCGCGGGCGTGGGTTTGACCAGTACGTAATCCGGGCTAACCGCCGGACGATCCGGCTGCCAATCCGGCGCAGAATCCGTCTCCAGTAGAATTACCGGCGTGCCGCCGTCGGCGTCCACTGCAACCAACGTCCACGCGCCGTCACGCAACGAACGGTACAGAATCCGGCCATCCGGCAGCCACACCGGAGCCGCGTCCGGCCACGAATCGTCGGTGAGTTGCACCGGCGAGCCGCCTGCCGTAGATACGGCAAAAATTTCCGTAGACTCTCCCGCATCACGCACAAACACCACCTGCTGCCCATCGGGCGACCAGGCTGGCTGGCGGTCGTCGCCCTCGGTTAATTGCCGGATGCTGTCGCCGTCAATCACCGGGCCAATCACTTCAACGGTAAAAATTCCCCAGTTTTTGGCGGAACAACCACGATACGCCAGCCGCCGCCCCTCCGGCGACCAGGCCGGGTCATCCCCCACCGGGCCAATCACCCGGCGCTTTTCTTCCAGGCTTTGCAGTACCAGCCGCGGCGTTTCGCCCTGCCCGGAGGCAGTGGCAACAAACGTGCGCTGCGGCGACCAGGCCACACTGCGGTAATCGGTGTAATCGTTGAGCTGGTAACTTTTTTGCTGGGCCATATTGTGAACCCACAACCCGGGGGTTCCGCCGTCAATGCCGTCTTCTGCCACAAACAGCAGGCCGTTCGTGTCCGGCGACCAGGCCGGGTGCCGGGCAAATTCCAGTAGCGGCGCAACCTCGCCGGTTTCAAGATTGAGCAAATCAAGCTGGTGGCGGCTGCCATCCCACGTAGAAAAAGCAACCTCTACCGGGCGATTAGTGGGCGCATCATCGCTGACCAAATAAAATTCACCCTGAGAAACGGGTTCGCCATTCAACTGGATTTCAAGCCGGTAGCGGCCCGGCACAAAACCGGCCTGCGCCACCGTTGAAAAGACCGATAGCTGGCCCCGCGCCCCGGCATTCCAGGTGCTTTCTCCCCTGAAAATTTCCTGGTCGCCAAAATACCAAACCCGTTCCCACGGCATGCCGTTTTCCATGCCGGCAAAGCTGAAGGTGGCTTGAATTTTATCAATAGAGGCCGGAAATTGCAGCCCCACGTCCAGCGGCCAGCCGTCAGGAGTGGAGCGGGTAGAAAAACTGATGGGACTCAACACCGGGCCGGTAACCACCGAACTGGCAGACAGGTTGGTCTGGCGGCAGGCGGCGGGCATTTGCACCACCGGCGCAGGCAACTGGTCAGAAATAGTTTGTTGGGTGGGGTTTTTGACCACGGCCGCCGGAGTGGCATCCGCGTTGGCCCGGGCAGATTTTGGGGCCAGTTGCGGCGGGTATTCTGCGTCAGATTCGGCCTCTGCTTCGCCGGCTGCCGGGGCCGTCACATGCGGCGGCAGTTGGGTTTCTTCGCCCTGCCGGAAAATCATCCACGTTGCGGCTCCGCAAAACGCCAGATAACAGACGGCCAGCACCGGCACGCCAATCAGCCAGATTTTGCGGTTACGGGTAATTTTTGTTTCAGATTTCAGGTCAGTCAATAGTTCACCTTTCAGTTTAATCCGCTAATCGTCATCATGGTGATGATGGTCGTCATCGTCGTCATCGTCACTGTGACCGCCACCACCACTGTCATCACCGCTGCCGGAGCCGGAACCGGAACCTGACTGGCCGGGCACCAGCCCTCCCGGCGGCGATACTTCTACCCCGCCACCCGGAGACACAATCTCGACGGTGACGGTAATGGGCGGCAGCACGTCAAGCAGCGCGGTGGGCGCGACGGTTGCCGCGGCGGTGGGCAAGGAATCTGCAGCGCGCGAGGTTAGGGTCGCGGCCGGTTCGGGGGTTTCCGGTTTGGGCGGCGCATCTGTGGCAGCCGGAGGCGGAGCGGTGGCTTCGGTTTGGATAGCGGGCAGGCTGGTGGGTTCCGGCGTACCCGGCGTTTCTGCCTGATTCCGGCTGAACAGCAGCACCGATACCAACACGGCGCCGGCGGTAATCATCGCCAGCACCAGCCCCGAAATGACCCACGCCGACACCCCGGCAGCGGCGCCGCCGGTTGTAGCCGCGCCCTGCGCGGCCAGCACCGACGCTTTCAACGCGGCGGCAAATTCCGGGCGCGGAGCGGGGGTCAATCCACTCAACTCCTCCGACAGGTCAAGCAGGTCAGATACCTCGGCGGGCGGGGCAGAAGCGGGCGAATCGCCTGCCAGCAGGGCATCCAACTGTTCGGCCAGCGCGTTTGCAAGTTGTTCTTCGTTCATGAAAGGTCCTCTGATAAACGCGATTTTAATTTTTTGAGCGTGCGATAAATAATCACACTGACCGTTTTTTCGTTCAAATCCATCACTTCGGCAATTTTGCGGTTGGTGAGTTTGCCAAAAAACCGCAGGTGAATAATCTCCCGGTCTCGGTCCGGCAACGTATCCAGCGATTCCAGTAGCTGGCGCTGCCGTTCCTGCTGTAACAGCGCTTGTTCCGGCGAGGGGTGATCCACCGGGAGCGGGCCGGCATCTTCCAACAGGGTTTGAACCGGCTGTTTGCGATGGGCGGTGTAGTGGTCAACAATAAGGTTGCGGGCAATCCTGAACATCCAACTATCAACCGACCCTTTGTTGGGATCAAACGTGTGGCCGTGTTTTACGGCGCGCTCAAAGGTGGTGGCGGTAATATCCTCGGCGGTTTCGCGCTGGTTTACCTGTGCACGAATGTAGGCGTACAGCTTGGGATACAGGTCATTGAACAGGGCTTCAAAATTAGAAGCGGCAAACATTGATGCTTCCTCGCGGGGCGGCGTGATGGTCGTCCGGTTTTCCGGTAGCGGGCGCTCCCTCTGCCGGTGCGAGGGAATGCTGTATTTAATGTTAATTGGCC
>RFJF01000653.1 GCA_003695455.1 Chloroflexota bacterium | reverse complement strand
GGCCCAAACCGCAACGCGATGAACTGCTGGCCGCGCTGGCCGGCCCGCCCGTCGCCAATGAAACCGAAGGCGAAGACGCGCTGGACGCCCGCCGCCGGGCCATTGACACCTACCTGAACCGGCTTTCGCCGCTGGCAGTGGGTACAGCCGGCGGAAACACCCCCTGCATAGAAATTCAATCCGGCCCGGACCTGTTCATTATTGATGCCGGAACCGGCATCAGAGATTTGGGGCATCACTTGATGAACGGCCCCTGCGGCCACGGCGAAGGCGTGATTCACCTGTTTTTCAGCCATCCCCACTGGGACCACATTCAGGGTTTTCCCTTTTTCCGCCCGGCGTTCATCCCCGGCAACAAAATTTACATTTACAGCGTGCATGACATTGAGACGGCCCTCCGGCGCCAGCAGGAATTTATCAGCTTTCCTATTTCGCTGGATTATATGCAGGCCACCAAAATTTTTACCCGCATTGCCCCCAACGAAGTGCTGGATTTTGGCGACCTGCGGATTCGCAACATCTGCAACCACCACCCCGGCGATGCCTACAGCTTTAGATTTGAAAAAGGCAACAAGGCGTTTGTCTACGCCAGCGACGCCTCGTACCCGGACGGCAAAGATATGCGCCCCGCACTCAACTTTTTCACCGACGCCGACCTGCTCATTTTTGATGCCCAGTTCACCCAGCGCGAATCGGATGAAAAAGAGGATTGGGGGCACAGTTCGTCATTTGTGGGCATGGAAATGGCCCAGCAGGCCGGTGTAAAAAATCTGGTGCTGTTTCACCCGGACCCCACCTACACCGATGATGACCTGCAAAAAATTCTGGAAGACACCCTCAAATTCCAGCAAAACCAGTACCCCGGCGCGCCCCCGGTACAGGTGATGATTGCCCAGGAGGGGCAAACGTTTGACCTGACCCCGCCGCAAACGGCGCAGGTGCAAAAAGTGCCGGGCAGCCAGGCCGCCATCCTCAAACCATCCGGCATTTTTGACGAACACGTAGCCACCCAGCTCCGCGAACAACTGGCCGAACTGGTTAAAAATGACGCCACCGCACAGGTCGTCATTGATATGACCGAGGTGGAAATGCTGCAAGTAGCCGGGCTGCGCGGGCTGGTAAAATTGCGCAAAGAACACCAATCCATCCCAATGGCGCTGGCCGGGCCTTCCATTAACGTGCAGCAGCTCATTGAGCTGGCCGGATACCTGGATTTCTTTGCCATTTATTCATCGGTACATGCGGCGCTGAACGCGCTCAAAACCAGAGAAACCCTGCACCTGCCCGGCCAGATTCTCAAAAACCGGTACAAGGTTGAGCAGAAAATTGGCGAGGGCCATTTGGGCACCGTCTTCAACGCCACCGATTTGCAGCAAAATTCGCCGGTAGCCATCAAAATTCTGTCGCCCTCTTTCAGCGATACAGCCATTGAGCAATTTTTGCGGCAGGCCCGCCAGATTGTTAATTTGCACCACCCCAACATTGTAGACGTGTACGATTGCGACGCCGACCGCGGCATCTCGTTTATGGCCGAGGAGTTGGTAGACAGCCAAACCCTGCGGGAAAAAATTGATGCTGCCCACGGGCCGCTGCCGTTTAAAATTGCCTTCAGCGTGGCCCAGAGCGTGATTCGCGCGCTGGATTACGCCCACAGCCACGGGGTAATTCACGGCGATTTGAAACCCAAAAACATTCTGCTGGCCGGCAACCAGGTAAAAATCAGCGATTTTGGGCTGGGGTGGCTGGAAGGCGGCAAAGCGCTGATAAACATTGATGTGCCGCTGCAATCTGCGCGTTACCTGGCCCCGGAACAGGTACAGGGCCGGCCCATTGATACCCGCACCGATTTGTACATATTTGGCGCCATTCTGTACGAAATGTTCACCGGCCAATCTGTTTTCAACGGTCAGGAACCATCTCCGGGTGAGGGGCTAACGCCGCCGCGCCGCGTTAACCCCAACATTTCGCAGCCGCTGGAGCATCTCATGCTCAAACTGCTCAACAAAGACCCCGCCCAACGCTGTGGCAGCGCCCGGCAGGTACGGCAAATTCTCAACAGTATGGCCCTGGCCGGCAGCCGCGAACGCCACAACCACAGCTTCACCATTCATCGCAGCCCGCAACTGGAGGGACGGCAGCCCCTGCTTGAGCAGATTTGGGCGCTGTGGCAGCAGGCCCGGCAGGGGCAGGGGCAGGTGGTGCTGCTCACCGGCCATGCCGGTGCAGGCAAAACACGGCTGCTGCAAGAACTGGTCTGCAACCTGAACGATGCCGCCGTGCTGCTGGGCGCCGGTCAAACCGCCGACAAATACCCGCCGTACGCGGCGTTTACCTCGGCGCTGGCCGATTATTTTGCCGCTACCCCGCCGGATGTGGCGGCGCAACATCTGGGTTACGTGTGGCAGGCGGTAACACAATTTGTGCCGCAGGCCGGCCAGCTTTTAGACAGCGCGGCCCCACCCGTTGCCGGAGATTCCCCGGCAACCGATGTGCTGGCTGCACTGACTCAAACCACGGCTGCCCGCCCCTGGCTGCTGGCGCTGGATGACCTGCACCTGGCTGATTCCGGCACGCTGAAACTGCTGGACCACCTCATCCAGTTGGCTTCCGGCCTGTCGCTGCTGATTGTGGCCGGCTTTGAACCCGAGGCAGCCGGGCGCAATCCACTGCTGGCCAATCTGGTTGAACGCGCCCAATCACTTGAAAACTGCACCCAAATTTTGCTGGAGCCGCTCACAGAATCAGACATTCGTCGCTTGCTACACAGCATTTGGGCGCAATCTGTACCCACCGACCTCATTTCTGCCGTTTTCAAACGCACGCAGGGCAGCCCGCTGTTTGCCGAAATGATTGCCAATAATTTGATTGATGAAGGCGTAGCCAACTGGCGCGATGAAAAATGGCACTTTGGCCCGGTGATGGATG
>RFJF01000652.1 GCA_003695455.1 Chloroflexota bacterium | reverse complement strand
CCACCATGCCTTCGCTGACTTTTGTAACACACGCCGCCTGCAACCCGCGCGAACCCTGCACCTCAACCAGGCACAGCCGGCAACCGCCGCGCTCGCTCAGGCCGTCCATGTGGCACAGGGTGGGGATGTAAATACCTTTTTCGCGGATGACGTCCAGCAGCGATTGACCGCTGCGGGCGCTGACCAGATCATCGTTAATGGTGAGCGTGACAACTGACATTACTGCACCTCCTGAGTGGATTGGGCGGGCGGTGTGGGCAGTTTGAAGCGCCCGTTGCCGTTGATGTGCGCCGGTTTGTCCTGAATGAGGGCTTCGTATTCATCACGGAAAAATTTAAGCGTGCTCAGCAGCGGGTTGGGCGCCGATTGCCCCAGCCCGCACAGGCTGGTTTCTTTCATCATCACGCACAGCTCTTCCAGAATCTCCAAATCGGCGCGCGAGGCGGTACCGGCGGTA
Organism: Chloroflexota bacterium; assembly: GCA_003695455.1. Taxonomy (GTDB): domain Bacteria; phylum Chloroflexota; class Anaerolineae; order 4572-78; family J111; genus J095. The sequence goes on along the minus strand of RFJF01000652.1, from coordinate 3,763 downwards.
ATTCGTTCCAAAATGCGGTGTAGTTGGACGGTGCCCACCCGGCAGGGAACGCATTTGCCGCAGCTTTCATCCATGCAAAATTCCATAAAAAATTTAGCCACGTCCGGCATGCTGGTGGTATCGTCCATCACTACCAGCCCGCCGGAGCCCATAATTGAGCCGAGCGCGCGCAGGCTTTCGTAATCTACCGGGGTGTCCAGATGCTCGGCAGGGATACATCCGCCGCTGGGGCCGCCGGTCTGCGCTGCTTTGAAGGATCGCCCGTTGGGAATGCCGCCGCCAATGTCAAACACAATTTCGCGCAGCGGAATACCCATTGGTACCTCGATAAGGCCGGTGTTTTCAACCTGGCCGGCCAGCGCAAATATTTTGGTGCCTTTGCTTTTTTCTGTGCCAATGCTGGCGTACCAGTCGGCCCCGTGGTTGATGATGGGCGCAATGCTGCCAAACGTTTCTACGTTGTTGAGCAGGGTGGGGCTGTTCCACAGGCCGCTTTGGGCCGGGTAGGGCGGGCGCGGCACGGGTTGGCCCCGTTTGCCCATAATCGAGGCCATCAGCGCGGTTTCTTCGCCGCAGACAAATGCGCCGGCCCCAATGCGGATGTCAATCCGAAAACTGAAGTTGCTCTCCATCACCCGGCCGCCCAGCAACCCGCGCCGCTCGGCCATACGGATGGCTTTTTCCAGCCGTTTGGCGGCAATGGGATATTCGCCGCGCACGTAAATAAAACCCTGTTCTGCACCCACGGCGTATCCGGCAATGGCCATGCCTTCCAGCACCCGGTGCGGGTCTGACTCCATCAGCGTGCGGTCCATGTACGCGCCGGGGTCGCCCTCATCGCCGTTGGCAACCACGTATTTTTTGTCGGCCTGGGCTTTGCGTACCAGGTTCCATTTGAGGCCGGCGGGGTAACCCGCGCCGCCGCGCCCGCGCAGGCCACTGTTGATAATTTCCTGGCACACTTCTTCCGGGGTCATTTCACGCAGCACGTGGCCCAGCGCGCTGTAGCCGCCGTGAGCCACGTAATCTTCCAGCCGTTCCGGGTCAATCAGACCGCTGTTGGCCAGTACCACTTTGGTTTGTTTGGTGAAAAAGGGGATGTCGTTGGGCAGGATTTTCTCATCAAGCGTTGGTGAGGTTTCTTCGCCGGTGGCGTGTTTTTTTACAATCTCCTCGGCAATTTCCGGGGTGACGTTTTCATAAATTACGTCGTCCTGCCCCTGAACCTGTACTGTAACCAGCGGCCCCCGGCTGCACGGCCCCATGCAGCCGGTGGATACCACGGCCAGGTCGGCCTTCAGTTCCTTGTTCTGTTTGAGAATTTCCTTGAGTTTTTCCTGAACGGCCGTACCGCCGGAAGACAGGCAGGGTGTGCTGCCGCAGCAGAGCAGGCGGCAGCGATATTTCTGCTGTTTTTCAAGTTCGCGGTCTGCCAGGGCTTGCAAATCTCTGCGGTTCATAATGCCTCGGCCTCCTCGGTTTCTTCAATGGTTGCAGTTGCTGCTCCGACAGCGGGTTGGCCGCCGTTGGCTGATTGCCCGGCCACCAGCGCCCGCACGTACGCCAGTGTTGATTCAGGCGTTTCACGGCCCAGTACCTCGTTATCTACCACCAGCACCGGGGCCAGGCCGCAACTGCCCAAACAGCGAGCGGTAGCCAGACTCAGTTTGCCGTCGGGGGTGGTTTGGCCCGGTTCAATACCGTATTCTCTTTTCAGCAGCGCCACAATTTCGGCGGCCTGTTTAACGTAGCAAGCCGTTCCCATGCAAATGGTGCAGGTGTGTTCGCCCTGAGGTTTGAGGGAGAAAAAGTGATAAAAGGTGGCTACGCCGTACACCCAACTCAGGGGTAGTTTGAGTTGTTGGGCCACGTAAATGAGCAGGTCATCATCCAGAAAACCAAAGGCTTCCTGTGCCGTGTGCAGCACCTCAATCAGCGCGTCTTGCTGAAACCTGAAGCGCTTGAGGGTGCGGTCTACCAATTTGTACCGGGGATCCCCGCTGGGATGCTCGGTGGACAACGTTTTTTTGGATTGCAATTTAGTTTTTACCATTCCAACTCCCTCAATGTATAAAAGTAATCCATGCCGGAGTTTAGCATAATCCCGCAGCCTGTAATAGTGATATTTGTCACAAATATTTGTGACAAATATCACTATTGTGTGTAATATTGATAACAAAGCAAGTTTGGTATACAAATTTCTTTGTGAAAAACGCTTCAAAAATAAGTTGGACAAGCCATCTATTATGTAGCACAATAGGAGAAAACAGGGAGGACGGTCATGACTAAATCAATTGGGATACTCACTGCCGGCGGCGACAGCCCCGGCCTGAACTCCGCCATCCGGGCGCTGGGCAAAACCGCCCAGGAATTGTACGGGATGGAGGTAATTGGTTTTAGGGATGGGTTCAGGGGGCTGATGGAAAACCGAACCATCCGCCTGAAAAGTGAAAATCTGTCCGGGATTCTGACCATTGGCGGCACAATTTTGGGAACCAGCCGGGACAAGCCGCACCGAATGCCGATTGGTGGTCAGGTGATGGATATGCGTGATGTGATGGTTGATAATTACCACAAACACCATTTGGATGCGCTGGTTTGTTTGGGCGGCGGCGGCACCCAGAAAAACGCCTACCGGTTGATGCAAAAGGGCATCAACGTAATTACCCTGCCCAAAACTATTGACAACGACGTGGGCGGGACCGACGTAACCTTTGGTTTTGACACGGCGTTGGGCATTGCCACCGAAGCCATTGACCGCTTGCACAGTACCGCCCACAGCCACCACCGCATTATTGTGGTTGAAATTATGGGCCACAACGCCGGTTGGCTGGCGCTGGGCGCAGGTATTGCCGGTGGCGCCGATGTCATCCTGATTCCGGAAATTCCCTACGATGTAAAAGTGGTGGCTCAGGCTATCCGCCAACGGAGCCGGGCCGGCAAAAACTTCAGTATTGTGGCAGTTTCCGAGGGTGCAATGTCACTGGATGATGCCAAAATACTCCGGCGGGCGCGCGAAAAAGTAGAAAAAGCTGAAAACAAGGAAGCGCGCAAAAAGGCCAAAACCAAATTGGCCGAGCTTGAAAAACAGCACGTGGGTAATACTTTGCGGTTAACCAACCGGTTGGAGGAATTGACCGGGTTGGAGAGTCGGTTGACTATTTTGGGGCATCTCCAGCGCGGCGGCACGCCCTCGGCGGCGGACCGGCTGCTGGCTTCACGGTTGGGAACAGCGTGCGCCCACTTTATCAGCGAGGGTAAATTTGGCGTGATGGTAGCGGCTCGCGGTGATGGCGCAGAAGCCGTGCCGCTGGACCAGGTGGTGGGCCGGCGCAAAACGGTGCCGCTGGATCACCCCTGGATTGTCAGCGCCCGCGGGGTGGGCACCTGCCTGGGAGATTAATCCGCCTCCCCACCACAAACCAGGCAAATGAGAACCATCTTCAATAAACCGGAGATGGTTTTTATTTTGCCTCTTGACAAAACTAATATAATTAGTTATGATACTAACTATATTAGTCCGTTGGTGAATGCACATTCAGTACTTCACGATTGTTGCCCATTTGCGGAGTGAGCATCCTCAGATGCGGCTCCGTCCGCCTGTCCCGGCATCTGAGGATGCCTACTCCGCGTCGGAATTGTGAACGACTGGATCTGACGGATTCGGGGGATGGGCGCGCTTCAAATTTTACGCAATACGCATTACGGATTACCCGTTCCCAGCTCCACAGGAGGCGCGCACGATCAGCTCTGTGGGCAGGAT
>RFJF01000651.1 GCA_003695455.1 Chloroflexota bacterium | reverse complement strand
GGGTGAAAACCAGCCCGCTGTTGGCCCCGGAGGTCATGGCCCGTTCTTTGCGCCAGAACAGCTCGATGGGGGGAGTCTGGCAGACGGCAGCCAGCAATTGGCGCGGCGCGTCCCAGCGATCCGGCACGCGCACGGTGTGGTCGGGGTCAAAGTAGGCGTAGTCGCTCAACTCAACGGGTTTCAGCGAGAGCCGCCCGGCGGCAAGCTGGCCGGCCAGAAAAGTGGTCACTTCGACAATTTCAACGTGCCGGGGCCACGGGATGCCCAAATAGTGGAACAGGCCGTGGTAGGTGTAAATATCGCCCGGAGAAAGGACGAACACCCGCTTGGCCCCAACCGCCTCAACCTCGTCCAGTGTGGCTTGCCCCAGCGTGCGGGCTTCATCGGGCAGGCCCAGCGAATTGGGCAGGTAGGGGCTTTCTCGCCCCACGGCAATGGGCACCACCCGCACGCCGGCGGCAGCCAGCAACTTTACGGCAGCATCAACGGTTTGAGGCTGCAAGTATTTGCCTGCCGCGCCCACAATCAGGGCGGCTTCGCCCTGCCCGGTAACTTTTTCCGGGGCGGTTTCGGCGTAGGGGTTGCCCCACTGCTGCAATTTTTGCCGGATGTCGTACACCACTGCCGGGGCTTTTTGCTGCGCAACCACATCGGCCCGGCTGGCGTTGATGGCCAGCGGCAGGGGTTGGTCGGTCACGCAGTGGGCCTGGCACGAACCGCAATCACTGCACTGGTAGAGAACGTCCACGTTCTCGGCATTCCAGGTGGTGACTCCCCGTTCAACCGAGGCCACCAGAATACCCCAGCCGTGCGGCGATGTGGCCTCGGTGTGGGTCACGTGGGTAACGGGGCAGGTGTGGCGGCACATCAGGCAGTAGCGGCACAGTTCGGTAATTTGTTTGACGTTGGTTAAAGTCTGATGAGTGTCCATAAGCGCTTTCAGATTAAATTGCAGACTCAATTTTATAGGTGTCTGTGGCGGCGGCTTTGCTTTGCAGGTCAGCGGTGCGGAAGCGGGCGTCCGGGTTGTTGGGGAAGTTTTCCGGGGCGCGGAAACCCAGCTTGCCGGGATTCATAATTCCCTGCGGGTCAATGGCGTCTTTGAGCGTTTGCAAAAACGGCCAGGTTGCGCCGTACATTTCCGGCATCAGGTAGCCCAGCTTGAAACCGATGCCGTGGTGTTCGTTGAGCGTGCCGCCGTGGGCCAGCGCGGTGCGCATGGCGCGGGTCCAGATTTCGTTGTGCAGGGCCAGTGCCTCCTGCGGGTCTTGCGGCGGCTGGTTGATGACAAAGCGGTCATAGAGCATCACCCCCCACGGAAACCAGTGTGAAAAGTGACCGATGTACCCCACATTCCACTGGGCGTAGTTATCTTCAATGACGGATTTTTTGGCGTAGTACAGCTGTTCAATGTGGTCAAAGGTGGTGACGGTTTCGGTGGTGCCGTACATTTGGGGCAAAAACAGCGACAGCGGCGGAAAATAAAAGTTGTACCGATTTTTCCACCACGCTTCGCCCGGTT